>JBJOIB010000296.1:0-7264 GCA_046047375.1 Bacteroidota bacterium | reverse complement strand
AGATTTTGGAGAACTCCGGAAAATCGTTCATCCGTCTGAAAGACGAAATGCAAACCCTGCAGCTGTATCTCGACATCGAAAAAATGCGCACTTCCGAAATGTTCGACTACGAGATCGAAACCGAAGATGACCTGGATATGATGCACATCAGTGTTCCACCTCTTATCATTCAACCTTTCGTAGAAAATGCCATTTGGCATGGAATATTGCCAGGAGAGCAAAAAGGCAAAATAACAATTCAACTGCGCCGTTTGAATGAACGCACCTTACAATGCATTGTAACTGACAACGGCATTGGAATTGATCGCAGCAGAGAAATAAAAAATGATTCCAACCGAAAGTCAATGGGCATGGAGATAACCGCTGAACGATTGAACAACAAAAGTGCTATTCTCGCCGAACAATTATCGCAAGGTGGAACGCGTGTCACACTTCAAATCCCTACAGCTGCATGATCAAAGTGCTTATTATCGATGACGAAAAGGATGCCCGCACCGTTCTGAAAAGTTTGATTGGTAGCTGCTCGAACAAACTGGAAATTGTAGGCGAGGCTGACAGTCCCGAAACAGGCTTGATCGCCATACAAGAACTCCAGCCTGATGTGATCTTCCTCGACGTGCAAATGCGCACCGGAACCGGCTTTGATTTACTCAAGCAAATTGAAAAACCCAATTTCGAGGTTATTTTCATCACCGCACACAACAAATACGCGCTGGAAGCCTTTAAATTCAGTGCATTTGGCTACCTCTTGAAACCCGTGAAAACGCGAGACCTCAAAGAAGTCATCGAACGTTTAGAAAACCACCTCGCAGAGAGCAAATCAACCTCCTCACAGCGCCTCAACGTGCTGATTGAAAACTATGGTAGCGATGGCGCAGTAACCAAACTCATCATTGCTAACAGCAATGGATTTCAAGTGCTGAAAATTAGCCAGATCATCCGCCTGGAAGGCGATGGTAACTACACTCATTTTATTCTTGAAGGTGGAAAAAAGATGACCTCCAGCAAAAATCTGGGCGAATACGAAGAACTCCTCAATGATTACGGATTCTTCCGCATCCACCAAAGCACGATTATCAGCTTGCGCCATGTTACAGGCTTTCAAAAAGCCGATGGCGGCCGCGTTGAACTCACTGATGGCTCCGACCACCGCGTGAGCCGCTATCGGAAAAACGATTTTTTGAAGCGTTTCGAATAACCAGCGGATAATTCGAACGAACCATGCGTGTGCTGCATTTTACCATCCGTACAACGCTCATTTCTAGTTGAAAGACGGTTGCTAACTTTACGATAATTAGGAAGCAAGCCCAAGTATTGAGCTAACAACTAAACTTAACCAAGCCGGGAGTCCAACCTGCTGTTAAAAAGACGATTGCTTGCTTGCTAACGTCAGGAAGGTTTAAAAAAATCGAACTAACAACGGTTTTAAACTTACCTCATTCAGGGTTACACATCCCGGTGGGCGTTCAGGTCACGAACCCGAATCCCGCCGGGATGAACCCAAATGCTAAGCATATCTTTCTACCAACATCAACTCTACTGCTCTTCCGCTAACGTTTTCATGCGCATGTCCGTCGTACGCAAGTACCATGCTACCATCAAATTCCTCTTTGGACTTTACCTCAATCACCATCCGCAAGGCCAATCCCTTCCCATTCAAAAACTGTAAAAAATCTTCTGATGATCGTCGCACAGCCATGAACACCACGCGATCACCACATGCACATTCACTCAACGGAAAATAATGAGGCGGTGAAACATTCCCTTGCTTGTCGGGAATCGGACTACCATGGGGATCAAAAGCTGGATGCCCTAATAATGCATCCATTCTATCGAAAAACAGCGCCGAATGTATATGCTCCATCTGCTCTGCAATGTCATGCACCTCATCCCACCTAAAGCCCATCTTCTCTACCAAAAACATCTCCGTCAACCTGTGCTTGCGTATGATGGCCGCCGCTTGCAACCGACCTAAATCAGATAATCGAGGCGGCTTGTAACTCGTGTACTCCACCAATTTCTTATCTGCTAACTTCTTAATCATGCTTGTTGCCGTCGGCATCCGAATGTCTAGCGCCCGCGCTAAATCATTCACACTTACCTCCCCATTTTCCCCGGAAAGCAAATACAAGGCTTTGAGATAATTCTCCTCCGTTAAAGAATTCATTCCCGAAAGATAAAAATTCCCAGCTCGTTACAAATCCAAGTAGTATCAAATTAATTTATTAGATTTGTCTAACTTTTATATAAGTAATGCCTATTTCATTCCGATTTCTCCCTTTCCTCGCGATCTTATTGGCTCTATCTGAAACGATGATGGGTGCCACGCTACTGGGTTTCGTTCAGAGCGAAAATCAACCTGTACCGTATGCAACAGTAGCAATTGACCACGGGAAAATTGGCACCAATACAGATATAAACGGACGTTTTGAGCTGCCAAACCTCAATCCGTCTTCGTATACAATGACTGTTTCGTGCATTGGGTATGCCACGTGGCAACAAACCATAACCTTCAATGCTTCAGACACCCTTTTCGTTGAAATTGAACTGACTAAAAAGGATTATAAACTGAACGAAGCAGTCATAGCAGGATCATTGAGTGAATTTTCACGATCGCCTGGCATCGTACCCATAGAGGTTTACCAAGCATCGTACCTGCAAAGTAACCCAACCCCCAACCTTTTTGAGGCCATGGGAAACATGAATGGGGTTCGCCCACAAATCAACTGCAGCGTTTGCAACACGGGCGATATTCACATCAACGGACAAGAAGGGCCTTACACCCTTGTTCTCATAGATGGAATGCCGGTTGTAAGCGGATTGGCCTCAGTCTACGGTCTTTTCGGTATTCCCACCTCCCTCATCGAGCGAATTGAGCTCATTAAAGGACCTGCCTCGACGCTATTCGGAAGTGAAGCTGTGGGAGGTGTCATCAACATCATCACCAAGAAAACCTCAGATATTCCGCGTGTTACGCTTGATCTTCAATCTACCACATGGCTCGAAACCAACGCTGATCTCGGCCTTCGAATCATAAATACCGAGCAACAATCTGCCTATTTTGGCTTCAACGGATTCCTGAACAGCAAACCCAGCGATTTCGACCTGGACGGATTCACAGACATAGCCCTGCAAAAGCGCCTTTCTACCTTCGCAAGATGGGACCTGCGAAGACCAAACAACAAACAACTGTCCCTCGCTGCACGAACCGTTTGGGAAAACCGATGGGGTGGACAATTGAACTGGACACCAGCATGGAAAGGCAGCGACTCCATTTACGGTGAGAGTATTACCACACGGCGATTTGAAACATTTTTAAGGTATGATTTACCTGGAAAAATCCCACTGAAATACCAACTGAGTTTGGTTCACCATGCACAAGAAAGTGCTTATGGCACTACCCTTTTCAATGCGCAGCAAACAGATCATTTTCAGCAGCTTTTTGCGGTCATCGAAAAACCAAATATCACCTACACATATGGTTTTTCGTTCCGATACACCCTCTACGATGACAACACCACTGTTACCACTCAACCCGGCGAGGATGCCGTTTTCCTAAATGCCCCTGTTCGCAGTTGGCGCCCCTCCTTGTTCACCCAAACGGAGTTTAAACTCAACCCAAAGCTGGAGACATTGATCGGGCTGCGAGCTGAGCATCATGCTTCACATGGTGTCATTCTTTCTCCTCGATTGAATCTTCTTTTCAACAGCACCAACAAACGCCAAGTTCTCCGATGGAGCACCGGAAATGGTTTTCGTGTAGCCAATGTTTTCAGTGAAGACCATGCAGCTCTTACCGGTGCGCGCGAGGTGGTGTTTGCTGAAGCTCTTAAACCGGAAACATCATGGAATACATCACTCACACATACCTACCGTACTTCAGAAGCAAGAAAAAGCTTTGCAATGATCGAAACGTCCTTATTTTACACCTATTTCACCAATCGCATTGTTCCCGATTACGACACGGATCCCAATCAAATCATTTACGCCAATTTGAACGGATATGCCGAAACGGTGGGTGGTAGCATATCCATAAATCACACGGCAGCTTGTGGCGTCGAAACACAAGTTGGCTGCACTGTGCAACATGCCGTTTTGAACGAAAATGGTGTAAGTACACAACCCTATTTTGTTGAACCTTTTTCAGGGGTTTGGCGCATGAGTTATACCGTTGCTCGGTTCGGTATTCGGTTAGATTATACCGGAAATGTTTATGGCCCTATGCGCATGCCTTTGTTGAGTGAACTCGATCCACGTCCACCCTATTCCCCTTGGTGGAGCGTTCAAAATGTACAAATCTCCGGAACCATGCGAAAAGGCATCGAGTGGTATTGCGGTATCAAAAACTTGCTGAATCAAACACCCGGAAAAAAGCTTCCCTTCCTTATAGCTCGTCCCCATGACCCTTTCGACAAGCAGGTGCAATTCGATGACAATGGTCGAGCCACAGCAACAACTGAAAATCCGTATTCCTTAACCTTCGATCCCACATACTCGTTTGCTCCCAACCAAGGCATTCGCTTTTTTACAGGTGTCAGATTAGCATTCTAAAAAAGCCATTGAGAAAATAATTCTAACCGCTCGCACCATTCAACAAGGAATTGCCATTGAGTCATACTACCTTTCATGTACAACCTTCTATCAGAATGCTTTAATTCCCTAAAGCATTGATGTGAGGTTGCAGAACCAAACCTATTACAAAGCACTTATGAAAGCGTTGGCATTGATTATCACCTTTAGCTTGATGGCGGCAACCTCGCTCAAAGCGCAAGAAGTAAATAAAGCTCTACTTGATAGCTTGTTCGATCGAATAGAACACAACCATAAGGGCATGAACAGTATCGCGTTGAGCATAGGCGGTAAAGAGGTCTATACACGCAGTATAGGCTTTGCAGATGTGGAACAAAAAATCCGGGCAACATCCGCAACTACGTATCACATCGGGTCCATTTCAAAAATGTTCACGGCTGTGCTCATTATGCAGTTGATTGAGCAAGATAAATTAAGCCTCAATACGCCCTTGGCACGTTTTTTCCCGGAGGTGGAAAACGCTGATAAAATCACAATTGAACATCTGCTTCGCCACCAAAGCGGCTTGTACAATATCACAGAGGATGCCACGTACACCGAATGGCTCCATATTCCGCATTCCAGAGCGGATTTACTAAAACGTATCACATCGCGGCCAAACGCTTTTCAACCGGGAACGCAAGCATCTTATTCCAATTCCAATTTCATCTTGCTCACCTTCATCCTTGAAGATATCACAGGGCTCTCTTATGCGGAAAATGTGCAAAATAATATCTGCAGACCCTGCATGCTAACATCTACATACGTAGACGGACATCCTGTAGGCGACATCACAGAAGCAAAATCCTATTTCCGTCTTTCCGATTGGGAGCCTGCATCGGTTACGCACCCATCCATTCCATCCGGCGCTGGAGCCGTTGTTTCTACACCTAAAGACCTCAATGCGTTTCAATATTGCCTGCATCATGGGAACCTCGTGCAGGAATCTACCCTCGCGCAAATGATGCGCATTGATAATGGCTTCGGTATTGGAATGTTCACAGTGCCTTTTTACGAGCACACCGCTTATGGCCATACGGGTGGAATTGATGGTTTTGTATCGCAATCGTTCTATTTTCCCAACAATGAGCTTTCGCTATCTCTAACCGCCAACGGCGTTGATATGGAACCTAACGACATCTTGATCGGGGTATTAAGCATTGTGTACAACAAACCTTATGATCTTCCAGAATTCAAGCCATTGGAGAAAATATCAGAAGAAGAAGCAAATCGTTATTCAGGAGTGTACTCATCTCCGTCTTTCCCATTAAAGATCACTGTTTTCAACAACAATGGTCAGTTAATGGCGCAGGGTACAGGTCAATCCGCCTTTCCTCTCACGCCAACATCGGAGAACACTTTTGTTTTTGAACCCGCTCAAGTGACCATCGTTTTCTTTCCAGAAGATCGTGCACTTGAACTGCATCAAGCCGGAACCATTCGGATGACAAAAGAATAGTTAGTGCATGCGACCAGAATACGTCATCGCCTCCCCTTTTCCGAAACTATAACTGAATCCGAGGGTGAAGAACCGACCGCGCTGACTGAAACTGTAAACATAATAGTCGTTCTGAAAAGCTGTGGATTCATTGATGCGCGATGCAAAAACATCCCGAACAGCCACATTTACAATGGCCTTTCCGCCTTTGATTTTCTTCCTCAATCCAGCATCCAAAAAGGCGAAACCTGAAGTGGTTCCCTGAATGGTTCTTACATCCGACTCCATGTTACCGGTGAGCTCCAGGTCAATAGACTTCGGCAACCCGAACTTCACCGTCATGCGCGCAGTCCATTGATTCGCAGAGAAATCAAACGTTTGATCCAAAAAAGTACCATCGCGGTAAAACTGTCCGTAATTGAAATCACCATTCACTGTCATCCATTTAAGTGGAGTATATTTTCCATTGAGTTCAATTCCGTACTTACTTCGTGTCCCAATATTTTCCGGACGGGTGATATTGACATTGTTTTCAGGAAAAGACACCCGTTCAATCACATCGGTGGTAAACAAATGGTAAACACCCGCGTTGAGTGAAATTTTTTCAAGTATGAGAATACCAGTGAGCTCATAAGAATCAGCATATTCTGGCTGCAACTGAGGATTACCCATGCGGATGTTGAAGTTGTTGCGAATATTGAAAAACGGATTAAGATCCCACAACCGCGGACGATAGATACGGCGGGAATATCCTGCTTGCAGCGAAAAAAGCGGCGTAAACTTATACGATGTGTGGAGTGTTGGAAAAAGATTGGTGTAAAACTGGTTATTCTCTTGATTGGTAGTAACCAGTTCGGTGCGCAAATCGGTATTCTCTACACGAAGACCAAGCTTGACACCCCATTTTTCACGCTCATAAGCCCCTGTGCCATACACCCCGAGTACTTTTTGCACGAAGGTGAAGTTATTGGTGAACGAACTGTCTACCACCCACACACCAGCGTCATCATTGAACACTGCGTATTCATTTCCAACATCGTTGATGTCGTACTGACTTCCTACCTCGAGTTTTACTTGCTTCGAAATTGGATCGGTATAATCGAGCTTAAAGGTGTAATTCTCCTGATAGAAAACAGTTTCGGTTCGTTGATCAGGTATAAAAGCAAGTCCAAATTGATCGCGGTTTTTGAAATCTGATACTTGATCTTTCCCAAAAAACGAACCCAGCGAACTAAATTGAAGCACATGGTCTTTATG
>JBJOIB010000295.1:0-8998 GCA_046047375.1 Bacteroidota bacterium | reverse complement strand
CAGGGATGCAAGTGCCTTATTCTTGTCTTGGCGATGCGTATTCACACCAAATAGTGGTTGACAATCCCAACGGATACACGCTTTCGTACAGCCTTGTTTGTCCACAAACATCGGGTGGTGTAAATGCACCCATGTTCAATGCCTGCACTGATCTTATTCCAGGAATCACCATCGATAGCAATACCGGTGAAATTAATTTCACGACACCTTTTGTATATGGTAGCTATGCGGTCGGAATTCAAATCGACATGTTCGACGGGGCTACGTTTATTGGGTCTGTTTATGAATATATGGCGGTCATTGCGCGTATTTGTGTGGTAACATCTACCGACTTTGTTCCAGATGGCGTTGAAACAGTAGGCGATTACACCACTCAGGTTTCAGCCAATGAAGTTTCTGTTTGTGCCGGTGATACCCTTGTGGTGACTGTTTCAGCAGAGAACAGTAACATTTTCAGAACCATCAACTTAACTTCAGATTTCACTGCGCTGTACCCAACGGGAACGATGACAGTATCGGGTATCAATCCGGCTGTGGCCACTTTTGAGCTGGTTACTGATGAATCTATGATTGGTTCGGCGCTCATTACCGTAGACGCTTTGGATGATGCTTGTCCAACCCCGGATTCAGACCAAACGCAGTTCACCCTTAACATTCTTCCATCGCTTGCGGTGGATGTGCTCGATACTACTGTATGCTTCGGGGCCTCAGTAACCTTCAATGCAAGTGGTGATACAGATTTTCAATGGACTCCGTTGCAAGGGCCATTACAAGGACAAACATTCAATGGTTCTTCTTATACCCATCTTTTTGAGCAACCAACCCAAATAGAGGTTGTAGCGTTGAACGCCTCCACTTCTTGCAATTGGCGCGATACAATTGTTGTCAATACTGCCCTGTACAGCTTCAATGCGGTAATAACCAATGAAAGCTGTGCTGGTAACGATGGAGCCATAGACATAACGATGTCTGGAGACCTTGGTGGCCTGTCTTTTCTATGGAGCCCCAATGGAGAAGTAACTGAAGATTTATCGGGAATTGCTGGCGGGAGTTACACTCTCACGGCAACAGAAAATACCCTGCTTAATTGTCAGCGTGACACCACCATTATTATTGCGTCCACACCTCCTCCCAGTGGTAGCATCAGCGGTGATATAACGATTTGCGAAGGTGAATGCGCCGACATCCTCTTCACCCTCGGTGGAGTGGCACCTTTTCAAGTGGAACTTAGAGACATGAACTCGGGTCTCCTGGAAGGAACCGGTTTGTTGAATGACCAAGACTCTTGGCAAGTTTGCCCGGCCACTACTACCACATACACCCTGGAATCTGTAACAGATGCAAATAATCCTGCCTGCGTTTACACAACCCCTTCTTCAGTTACTATTACTGTTCGCCCGCTCGTGAACGCCGCTTTTGTTCAGCCAGCGGCTATTTGCGATGGTGATCAACTTAGTTTGGAGATAGACATCGATCAGCCGGGAATTTTTGAATTGACTTATAGCCCGAGTGGAAATCCTGTATCTCCAGTGCAAGTATCAGACGGGGATGTTATCACTGATACGCCAGCTGCATCAGGCACTTACAGCGTGTTGGGTATTCAGTATACCGATGCTCCTCTTTGTCCAAACCTGTCTCAGGTGGATGTGTCGGTGACTGTTAATCCTCTGCCTACCATCCTCACGGAAGCCTCCCCAAGTGTTTGTCCGGGTGAGCAGGCAGTTATTGATTTTGGCTTTACCGGATCAGGGAACTACTCCTTCGTACACGACTACGCTTTGGAAGCGTCGCCGGTTTCTTTGAGCGCAGAACCGTACACTTGGACGGTAGCAGGGCCTGCGGTAACCACAACTATTACGGTTTCTGAAGTAACAGATATCACCACAGGATGCACCGCTCTAGTCAATGAAGCGGTAGCAATCACTGTGTTCGACCTGCCCACCGCCACACTGGCGCAAGATGCAACGGTATGTTCAGACGAGTCTGTAGACCTAACTTTCTCATTTACAGGAGTTGCTCCGTTTATTGTTACCTACGATGACGGAACAACGGTGGACGTAATACCCATGACCAATCCTCAGGTGCTGACCAAGAACCCTACAGGAACTACAACCTATTGCATTACGGAAGTTGAAGACGGAAATGGATGCGTGGCAACGCTGAATGAGTGTGTAACGTTAACGGAAATTCCTCTTTCTTTTGTCGGTTTCCCATCAACATCAGCCTCTATTTGCTTTGGTGATTGTGTGGATATCATATTCCTGGTTACGGATGCAGCTTCGCTGGATGTGACCTTCGAAACGCCCGAGGGACAGTTTACACAGAATTTTGCAAACGGCGATATTTACACGGCCTGTCCATCCGCAAATTGGTACCTCAACATTCTTTCAGCTGTTGATCCGGCTACAGGTTGCAATGCAGAAGTGGTTGACCCCACTTTTGATGTGCAGGTAACTCCTATTTCAACGGTATCCATGCCCGCTGATATTTATTTCTGTGGAGTTCCAAATTGCATGGATGTGGAAGTGCAAATTACCGACGCGGTTGGTCCCCTGAGTTTTGAAATAAACGGTCAATTGTTCGATAACATCGATCCGCTGGTAGATGTTGTAAATGGCATCTATACAGCCACCGTTTGTCCGGCTGTTATGGCAGGTTTTGTTACCCTAACGAACTACACGGATGGAGGCAGCACTTGCACAGCGATCGGCAATGATGTTGGCTTTGTCACTGCCGTTGCCGAACCACATGTTTACCTCGATTTTGACCAAACCATCTGCTTAGGTGAAGATGTAATCCTATCAGTAACTACTACGGCGACCTCTGGTATTGTCGACATGGAACTTACCATTGTGGATGGCTCTTCCACTGTGGTAACGCCGTATTCAGGTGTTCAAAACGGGGATGTCTTCACCTTCACACCAACCACTACTACACAGTATTTCGCATCGTATGTGGTAGATAATACATCGCCTATTACATGCTCTTCAACGGCAACCTTTATCACTACGGTAGAGGTAAATGAGGGTGTTCAAATTTCGCCCATAGACACGCTGTGCGCTAACAACGCTTTATCATACCAAATCAGCTTCATAATCACCGAAGGTGACCCTACATCTTATTCGGTTTCCATTCCAGGAACGTTCACCCCTGTTGGCGCCGGTGTTGAGTTCTTGAGCGATCCTCTGGATCCTTCAGTTGCGACTTCTGTTACTGTTGATGACGCGTTCGGTTGCTCTCCTGTGAGCTTTACATTGGACCCATTTACTTGCCCGATTGTAACGTTCGCGGGAACGCTGGATGTCACCGCTCAGGCATTGTGCGAATCGGATATACTCACGGTAACTGCTAATGGTGATGAAGTGTTGGATGCAGATGATGTGCTGTCGTTTGTTATCCACAGCAATCCGGGTGATCCGCTAGGGCTGGTGTACGCCATCAGCAATCAGCCTGTTTGGGATGTCCAAACAGATTTAATTGGCAGTGGCTTGTTGTCTTATGGTGTAACGTATTATGTATCAGCCATCGCCGCAGACGATGATGGTTCGGGCATTGTTGACCTGAGTGCAGGCTATTTGTCGATTTCAGAAGGAACACCTTTCGTTATCTATCAAACACCTGAAGCTTTGCTATCAGGAAGTACCACTATTTGTGCCGGTGAAAGCACTGATTTAGTGATTGATTTTATCGGAACAGGTCCATTTACCTACTCATATGGAATCATTGGGAATCCTGGTTCTGTCGTTACTGAAGGCCCGGAAAGCAGTTCACAAGTGACGGTTCAAGTAACTCCTTCGGCAAACACGCAATACGAGTTGCTTACAGTATCGAATCCGGGTTGTGCAGGAATCACAGGTGGCGTTGCAATCATTGATGTATCGGCGTTACCGGAGGTTGCATCCATTTCAGCTAGCACTCTTTGCTCTGGCTCTCCGGCCGATCTCACGTTGAATTTTATCGGAACAGCCCAATGGGATTTTGAGCTGTCGCTCGATGAGGATGGGGATGGAAATACAGATCAAACATTCACCGGAAGTGCAGCCACCTCTCCGCACGTATTTCCGATAACACTCGGTGGCACATTCAGCGTTTCATCTCTCGAGGATGCCACAGGCTGTGAAGCCACGGTTTTAGGTGCTTCGCTACTTGTTGATGAAATTGTTCCTCCAACGGCTACTTTCGCCTTCGCTGATTCTTCATTCTGCTCTGGATCAACCGTTGACGTTATCATCGACCTAGTAGGTGTTGCGAATTTCACATTGGATTACGGGGTCAATGGCGGACCAACAAGTACAATCGTAAGCAGCAACCAATTGACGCTACCTGTGAATCAATCTACGTTGATTTGCCTCAGCACACTCACTGACAATACCGGTTGTGCTTCTGCCTTGAATGAATGTTTAACATTAACTGAATTGCCATTGCCCGCGGTCGATGCTGGTTTAGATGTAGATGCCTGCTCCAATGTGGACGCTGTCTTAGGGTCTGCCGGAACTCCGGGATTGACCTACACGTGGCAACCAGCAGATTATCTTGATGATGCTACCAGCCCTATGCCAGTGTTCAATCATTCGAATGAAACACCTGCAGCTCAACAATTTACCTATATCCTGACGGTTTCAGATGGCACATGCATCAATACAGACGATGTGGTTGTGACGCTTTATCCTCTGCCATTGGTTGATGCAGGAGACTCAAGTTTTGTTTGCTCCGGCGGCTCAGTGCAACTGCAGGCAAGCGGAGCCTTTGACTTTTTGTGGACAGACAATGGGTATTTCCCTGGGGGGGGCTTGAATACCAACAATCCCGTGGTAACTCCTGCTTTGTCGACATGGTTTGTAGTAACAGGTACGGATGCCTTCGGATGCGTGAACCAAGATTCGGTGTGGGTGAATGTGCCTGATTTGTTCGAATTCAATGTGACAGCAACAAATGAAGTGTGCTTCCAAACATGCAACGGGACAGCAGATGTAGAACCATTGGGTGGATTTAGCCCCTACACCATTGCATGGACCAACCCGGCCATAAGCGGGTATTCCCTGGTAGATCTGTGTGCCGGCTTCTATGAATTTACCTTAACAGATAGTATTGGCTGCACTACTTCTGGCGATTTTGAAATTCTGGAGAGAGCAGAGTATTTTCTCGATGATGTGCTGGTGGTAGATCCTACGTGTTTCGGAATCCCAAATGGATCCGTTGAAATTCTTTCTGCCTCAGCGGTTGAATTTGAACTGGAAGGGGTTGTGGGAGGGCCTGTATTTGCGGGATTACCGGATGGGAACTACACGGCAATCGCAACAGATGATTTAGGATGTGTTGCCGACAGTTCGATTGCCTTGTCTTGGCAGTCTCAAGAGATTTCCATCACAACTACTTTTGATCAACTTGTTATTTGTGCTGATGAAGAAGTAACATTTGAAGCCAATGCTCAAGGAGGAACTGGAAACTTCAGTTATGCTTGGTACGAAACCCTGCCAGGAGCTTCAATTTCAGTAGATAACCCATTTATTACCACTCCGACTGATACGCTCGGTTTATTTGTCATCGCAACGGATGACCTTGGTTGTATATCGGATACACTCTTCACCGAGACTGTTTTCAATACACCCGTGGAAATCAGTGTTGAAAATGACACGTTTGTAATTTGTGAAAATGAATGCATAGACTTGGTGGCCTTTCCAGCAGGGGGCTCCGGACCAATCTTAGTGGAATGGACAGAAATTTCGCCTCAAACCCAAAGCCTAACATTCAATAGTGTATTCAACGTTTGTCCGGATGTGCCCGGAGCCGTTTATGTGGTTACAGCAAATGACAACTGTGCGCCACTGGTTTCAGATACGGTTTATGTAACCGTCAATCCGCTCCCCGTGCCGGAAGTCATCGCAGATGTTACTTCTGGCTGCTTTCCAGTTTCTGTGGTGCTTACGAATTTGACCAATTCCGATGATCTTGTCGATTGCCAATGGTTCACCGGTGATGGATTTTCGGTGAATGTATGTGGTGATTTGAACTACACCTATGCCAATCCGGGAGAATACGCTCCATTTATTACTGTAACAGATATCAATGGGTGTACAAATAGCGATACCGTAGATGAGACGATTATTGCCTACGGCTATCCAACTGCTGGATTCACATGGCAGCCTTCACCGGTATCCACCATCGATAACGAAGTGCAGTTTGTCAATACCAGTGATGGGGCCATAACGTACACTTGGAATTTTGGCTTTTTGGAAACGAGCATCGAGGAAAATCCTGAATTCACATTCCCTCCTCTCGATTTGCTTCAGGTAGATGTATGCTTAATTGCTACCAATCAGTTTGGCTGTAACGACACTATTTGCGCAAATATCTTAGTTGAGAGTGAGTTGTTGATTTACGTTCCGAATGCCTTTACTCCTGATAACGATGGGATGAATGACGTGTTTTATCCGGTCATTGGTGGTGGAATTGCCCAGGAAGATTACCGCTTTCAAATTTGGGATCGCTGGGGCGATTTGGTGTATGAAAGCACTGTCATTGGACAGTACTGGAATGGCTCTGTGCGCAACGGTAGCTATTATAGTCCGAATGATGTCTACATCTGGGTGGTTGAGTACAAACGACTGGATACCGGAGAGATAGAACGGCAAAGAGGACACGTAACCTTATTGAGGTAGTGGTCATGGTCAATGTTCGTTCACCCTTCGGGTGGATGAGGTGTTAAAATCAGTACTTCAGATATTTCAGCTGATACTCGTCGCCGTCGTCTATGCGCACCCCGATGAAGTAATAACCGGATGCTTCGTTGTTTAAGTCTACATCCATCCAAAATGAGTCGGAAGTATTGCGGTACGTTCCCTCCTGAATCAAGCGACCTGACGCATCACACACCCGCATGTCGACACGTAAAAAGTTCTTGCGTCGAATATGCACCACCGCATCTCCGGCACCATGGTTTGGAATGATTTGCACGTCATTGTTTTGCACGTCATCATCCGAAATCAAGCTAAAAACGAATAGCCCTGATTGTCTATCGCTCACCAAAATTCGTCCTGAAGGTAAGAATACATAAACTCCCCAAGCTCCTTGGTAATCAATCAAATCGCCCTGATAAGTCCTGAACCACGCCACACGTTTTGGTTGTTGCGGTTCACGGATGTCAAAAACTTGAAAACCATCAAAGTAGTACGAAACATAGGCGAGATGTTCTTTGATCATAACGTTGTGGGGAGTAGTGTGGGAAGCGCCTTGCGATGAAAGCAGGGAAAGAACATCTATTTCAGCAAGGTTCTGAGCTGAGCACACTTTAAGCGCTTTACCGGGAGTTTCATCAGCAAAAACATAAACAGTTCCTTCTTCGTTGAGCCAACCGCTGTGATTGTAACCTGATTGTGGATAGTCTTCCAATGTGCCCAGTAAAACCGGGTTTTCCGGATCATTGAACGCGTATACCCAAAGTCCTTGAAAGGCACAGTTCAAATAAGCAACACCATCACGCACATACAAATCATGCACGTATTCCACACCGTCGAAATGCCGAATGAGCTGGGGTTCAGCGGGATTCGGCTCCAAATCGAGCAATGTCAGCGCATGTCCACTCGGTCCTGCCGCATATAACCAGCCGTAGGCTTCGTCCAATCGCAAATTATGCGCTGTGGTGAAGAACGCATCGGTTTCCAAAACCAAATCCACATGTCCCGGTAGTCCGCGTACATCCACCACCTGTAAGAGCGCCGGCGGTTCATCGCCAACAATATATAGGTATCCTTTGTAGTAGGCGAAATCCCTGTGGACAGCATAGGCACCTTGTGCAGTGCCCGGAATAAAAGCCACTTCGGTTACAGCGTGGTTGTAACCCACATGAATGATGTGCGAGCCGGCGGTAGATCCAATTACAGCATATTCTTGACCTCCTTCAACAAAACCCCAAACATCGTTGTACACAGAACCACGTGTTGATGCAGGTAGTCCACCCTGTTTCCATTGCGCTAACAATTGCACACCCTGCGATTCCTGCGATATGGCAAGTTCCCAGACGAACAACCAACTCACCACTAGGGCTATGTGTAAACTCATTCTCATTATTCACTCAAATGTATAAAGCATTCCAAGACTTGATCGAATTTGAGGGTGTATTTCGAACAATTTGTATCAGTTCTATCTTATATTTACAACCCTTGTAAACCTAAAGGATGAGACACTCGATTTTACTATTGATAGCGCTTGCTTTAAGCGTGGGCACATCTGCTCAAGAAATTAAGTATTGCGGACAGACTGAGCAAACAGAGGCGTTGTTTTCGCGTTTTTCTCACCTGCGTTCGGATGCCGAGAGTGCCGCAGAACAGCTTGAACATGAAACCAGAACCTACCGTGCCAACCGCTCCGACCGGGATGTAGTTTACATCGTGCCTGTAGTGTTTCACATCATCCACAACAATGGACCTGAAAATATCTCAGATGAACAGGTTTATGATGCGATGTATGTTCTGAACCGCGATTTCAGAAAGCTCAACGCAGATATTTCTCAAGTGTATGGTGACTTTGGCGACATCGCTGCAGACATTGAAATCGAGTTTCGTTTGGCGCAAATCGATCCTGATGGAAACTGCACCAAAGGAATTGTGCGCGTTCAAAGTCCACTAACCACTGAAGGTGGAGAAGATATGAAGGCCCTTAGCTACTGGCCAAGAAACAAATACATGAACGTATGGGTGTGTGCTGATGCAGGAGGTGCTGCCGGGTATACGTTTACGCCGAACAGTGTAAACAGTCCGAATATGGCAGATGTAGATGGAATTGTGCTTTTGCATGATTACACAGGATCCATAGGGACTAGCAACGCTTTTCGCTCTCGCACGCTAACACATGAGGTAGGTCACTGGCTCAATCTACGCCATACCTGGGGGCCGACCAACAACCCGGGTGAAGCTGAAAACTGTGATTTCGATGACAACGTTGATGACACACCTGAAACCATTGGTTGGTTGAGCTGCTTGATCGATGGAGAATCGTGTGG
>JBJOIB010000294.1:0-3406 GCA_046047375.1 Bacteroidota bacterium | reverse complement strand
TAGAGATAACGGCCGGTGTTTTTGAACCAAAAGAAATCGCCCCCCACAATGTCACGCGGAAGGAACAATACAGCAGATTCGAAATACTGCTCTACTTCATTCATATCAGGCAAGAGCATCTTTTGAATGTGTTCAGCGCTTCGAAGGGAATCTGTAATGTCTTGATTTTTCTTGTTGATGAGGTTGGTCTGAAACTCGAGCCGCTGTTTGAAGAGGTCTTCTCGACGCATGTGTCGGGAGACGTTCCTAAAAAGCATAACAACGACGATCAGAAAAACGATCAACACGATGAAAAGTTCTGATAGCAGCGCTTGGCGCACCCTTTCTATGAAGGAATTAAACTGTTCATCAACTTGAACAACAGCTACTACCTCCCCTGTGGAAGAGTAGATAGGAGAGAAGGCTGAGAGCCAAACGCCATGATCATCTTGATAAGGGCCAACGAGTGCTCCTTTTTTGAATCTGGCAAGGTGTTCAGGGCCGGTAGGCTTCCATGTATGCCGGAAGTAGGGTTCAGCCCCTGAGGTGACAGCAAAAAAGAAGATGCTGTCTTGATCCAAGAACAGTGTGTATATGTCTGTTTCAACTTTGTTTGCTCGCTGCACACGAAGCAATTGTTCATGGATGCTCTTATACGCTTCGTTTTCTTCGGTGCTGGCTATTTGATCGCGATCTTTATAGTTCTGTGTAAGGTGAAGATGCAGGTCACCATCAATGCTCCCAGCTGTGGTTTGAGCTATGGCATTGAGACGAGTGAGCTCAGCAGACTGGTAGTGCTCAATTTGTTTTTGATACGAGTATCCAAGAATAAAAATGGCTGTGAATAGCAATACCACACTAATGGTGATGGGCACGCGCAAAGTGGGATTGAGCGATAATTT
Organism: Bacteroidota bacterium; assembly: GCA_046047375.1. Classification (GTDB taxonomy): domain Bacteria; phylum Bacteroidota; class Bacteroidia; order Flavobacteriales_D; family Sanyastnellaceae; genus RI-182. The sequence goes on along the minus strand of JBJOIB010000294.1, from coordinate 2,525 downwards.
TGACAGCAATAAGGAATACAAAATTGGCTTCTTGTTTCTGGGTACTGAAACATACGAGAGTTGGGGTAAAAAAGTTTAACGAAAGTATCACAACGCCCTATTGGCGCGGGCAAGAAGTAGATGATCGGCGATAACCAATGCCATCATGCTTTCAACAATGGGTACAGCGCGGGGGAGAACACAGGCATCATGGCGGCCTTTGCCTTCAATGGTAACAGCTGCGCCATCGCTTGAAACGCTCGCCTGGCTTTTCATGAGGGTGGCAACCGGTTTGAAATGAACGGTGCATACAACAGGCTGTCCATTGCTGATGCCACCTTGGATTCCACCACTTCTGTTGCTCGACGTGCCTATGCCGTCTGCATGAGCTACAAAAAGGTCATTTTCTTCTTCGCCGGTGCGAAATGTTCCATGGATTCCGCTGCCGATCTCAAAGGCTTTTACGGCGTTTATGGAGAGCATAGCCGCTCCTAGATCAGCGTGAAGCTTGTGGAAAACTGGCTCGCCAATGCCCGGCTTTAATCCCTGCGCTACCGCACGAATGCTGCCACCGACGGTATTGCCTGCTCGCTGCATCGACAGAATACGTTCCTGCATTTGATCAGCTGTGCCAGGGTGCGGACAACGGGTGAGGTGGGCATCTGTTTCTGTTCGGGAATAAAAGCGGTCGTTTTCGGGCATGGCAATATCGTGTACCCGATTGACCCATGCTCCAATTTCAACTCCGTGTAAACGCAGAAAAGCGGAGGCAATGGCTCCACCGACCACTCTGCATGCCGTTTCCCTCGCTGAAGCTCGTCCGCCTCCTCTGTGGTCGCGGATGCCGAACTTCTGCTGCCAGGTGTAGTCGGCATGTGATGGACGAAAGGTGTCTTTTAAATGGTCGTAATCACCGCTGCGCGCATCCGCGTTGCGAATGATAAAGCCTATGGGAGCTCCTGTGGTTTGTCCTTCGAAAATACCGCTCAATAGCTCAACGGTATCTGATTCTTTGCGCGCAGTCGTCAACTCGCTTTGGCCTGGTTTTCGGCGGTCTAGCGCTTGTTGAATATCGGTCGCTGATAGTGGCACACCTGCAGGACAGCCGTCCACAACTCCACCTATTGCCGCACCGTGCGACTCACCGAAGGTGGTCAATCGAAAAAGGTGTCCAAATGTATTTCCTCCCATGCGGCAAAGATAAAGACTAGATCAAAAGCGGAATTGCAAGAAGGCCTCTATTCCTCGCAAACGGAAGTTAAAACTGCTTGCAGGAGCCCTTTCACGTTCTTGTGGAGAAGAATACTCCTCCCGAATGGGCCGCTCTACGAGCAATTCAGGAGACCATTGGATCATGAAGTTAACGTTGTCGTTGAAATTGAACTTCGGTCCAAAAGAGAAATCAGCACCGAAATACAAGTAGTCCACTTGAGCGAAACCGGTAGTTTCTGGCGTAAAAGGGCTAGGCACGAGCTCATAGTCGTACTCCGGGTCTTCGTATAGTTCTTTCCGAACCGTGGTTCTTTCTTCATGTCGAACACCCACCAAAACATCGAATCCATAAGCCATGGTGAAAGGTACGTTGGGTTTCGTGAATTCCAACCCAATGCGCATATCGTACCTGTAATTGTTGCGCGATTCGTAATCGATGATGATGGTAGAATCGGTCCAACTCACGGGAGACTCGTTCAGCCTCCGGTTGTATCGATCCTCTATTTCGTAGTTGAACATGGTCCGAATCTGTTTGTTCGGCTGGACTTGGTATTTTAGAAAGCCGCCTAACCGCACGTTCTGGGGTGCAGAACCAAAAAGAAGAACTACGGCAGGTGTGATGTTAACGCCTAACTCCACCCGTTTTTTCGGCATCTCTACCACTTTGGGTTCGTTATCGTATTGACCGCTAACATTCCATCCTGCGAGTAAGCAGCAAACCACTATGACCAGTCTAGACTTCAAGCAAATGTGTTATTCCGTAACCAATTCTTCTTCAGCCACCTCGTCAAACATCTCATTGTATGTCATAATGGCTTTATATTCTTCAACCACTTCAGCATAAGAAGAATCTAAAGCAATGGCTTTGTTGAAGGCTATTTCCGATTGCACAGAATCTTCCATTTCGAAAGCGCAAGCGCCTACGAGGTAGTAAAAATCAGGGTTCATTGGATTGCGCGATACGAGTTGATTGAAGAGCGTTAAGGCTTCATCAAGTTGATCTAGTTCGTAATAATTCCGGGCCAAAACAGACAGTGTTGTTTCGCTCTTATCGGCATCATGCGCTTTTTTATTGTAGACAAGGGCTTTTTCCAAATCCGTATAAGCTGTTCCGTATTCACCTAGGTAAATCAATCCAAGGGTGTTGTTTACTCCGAGCTCTTCGCCGCCTATTTTTTCTGCTTCAATGAGGTGTTTCATGGCTTCCTCAATGTTGTTGTCGATGAGCAATACATCGGCAGCATTCAACTCGCGAGATGCCGATCCTTCTTTTGAATTTTCGGCGGCGCGGGCGAAGTAGTATCGGGCAGAATCAGGCTGCATGGTTTCATGAA
>JBJOIB010000293.1:0-11122 GCA_046047375.1 Bacteroidota bacterium | reverse complement strand
GACAAACTGAAGGTAGGCGAAGTTTCTCAGCCGATAGCCCTGGAAACACCTTCAGGCACTCCCTACTTTGTACTCTTTAAACTCGACGCGCGCATTCCGGCACACCAAGCGAATCTTACAGAAGATTACTTGCTATTCAAACAGCAAGCTGAAGCCAAAATGAGCGCTGACACATTCAACAAGTGGGTTGATAAGCGAATTAAGTCGACCTATGTTCATATTCACGACGATTATAAAGAATGTGAATTTCAATTCCCGTGGTTGAAAAACGATGGTCAGCCCAATTAGAATCGCTAATTTCACCACATTGTAACTATTTTTATGGCTCTAGCAAATTACAAGTCAGAAGCGGAAGCACTGGATCATCTTCGAGAGGATTACAAAAAATTGACTGCTGAAATAGGCAAAGTCATTGTAGGTCAGGATGATGTCATTCGTCAAGTAATCATCAGTATTTTAGGAAACGGACACTGCCTGCTTGTTGGAGTTCCCGGCTTGGCTAAGACCCTTTTGGTAAATACGATCTCGCAAGCGCTCGGATTGAGTTTCAACCGTATTCAGTTCACCCCAGACCTTATGCCGTCTGACATCATTGGTTCAGAAATTCTTGACGAGAACAGACAGTTTCGTTTTGTAAAAGGGCCTTTGTTTGCGAATATCATTTTGGCGGATGAGATCAACCGAACGCCCCCGAAAACCCAATCGGCACTCCTAGAGGCCATGCAGGAGCGTGCGGTTACAGCGGCAGGGAAACGTTTTCCGTTGCCTTCTCCATTCTTCGTGTTGGCAACCCAAAACCCCATTGAACAAGAGGGTACCTACCCTCTTCCAGAAGCGCAGCTCGACCGATTTATGTTCAACATTTGGGTAGACTACCCGACGTATGCAGAAGAACTTGCGGTTGTAAAAAGCACCACTGGAAACCAGAATGTGGAAGTCAAATCGATCATAGACGGAGAGCAAATCTTGTTCTTCCAACAACTGATTCGCAAGATGCCTGTAGCCGATAATGTGATCGAGTATGCCGTTAAGTTGGCTTCAAAAACTCGTCCAGGTAGGGAGTTTGCTCCTGAAATGGTCAACAATTTCCTCAGCTGGGGAGCTGGTCCACGTGCATCTCAATTCTTGATTATTGGCGCCAAGTGTCACGCTGCCTTGAATGGAAAATACAGCCCTGACATTGAAGATGTGCAGAAAGTAGCCCTTCCTATTCTCCGTCACCGCATTGTACGGAACTACAAAGCTGAAGCCGAAGGATACACCATTGAACGCATTGTAGAATCACTGTTCTGATTGTACTGGTTTCAATCGTAAAAGCACCAACACTTTTCGAGCACTATCTTCTTCAATAAAAAGTAGATAGCCCACCATCATGGCCGTGCCAAACTCAGGCAGCTTCATGGCTGTAGCAATAAAGCCATGAAAAAACACTCCTGCCAATAACAAAGGTATGCGTGCTTTTCTCAACCAAATGAACAAAGGAAAGGCTGTTTGATATGCTAAGCCAGCAAATGAAAAAAACATGCTGACCCAACGGTACTTCAAGAAAACTGAGGCCACGCCCGGACGAATGAAGTGATCCAATTGTGCTGCATAATGCATTGCACTGCCTTCTAGCCATGTGGTTCCCATCCATTTGTAAAACGCGGCCTCTGCATATACAAGCACAAACTGAATTCTGCACATCCAAAAGGCAACGTTGGTAAGTGCAACCGAAAACCAATTGCGCGCGCGTGGCGCGGATAAAAAGAGGAACAACCCAAAAAACTGCATCAGGTAGAAGCCTGAGTTAAAGGCGTATAATGCTCCATACATGAGCATAAGTCCCGAAGCGAACACAATCAATCGCATCCACCTACCTCCAATTCCAACCAAAGAAGCTATGATGGACAAAACATACACCCACCATACAGCTACTCCATGACTAGGCACGTAGTTTAAATGAAAAACAAGGTTTTCAATCAAACCAGGAGTTACCACCGACGGCATCATCCAGCTTTTGCTGCCCCACAAAACATCGAGCATGGGCCACATGTACAAAGCGTGCAAGAGCATCCATGTGTAAACCGCATACGTGAAGAGCAACAACCCATTGGGTCTGTGTACTCGTTCAGTCAAGACACCCTCAATTCGCTGCCACATGCTGGTTCGATATTAGATCAAAAGGTGGGAACTCAAAAGCTTTGACTGGGAGCTGAGTTCCGCTCCAACCCATAGATGGGATCGAGACAAAGCGTATCTGAACGAGCTCGGGCCGAATGCCATACAATGCTTCAATGCGTCTGACTGAAAAATAGAGCCATTGATTGTAAGGGCGATACGACATTATCAACGAAAAATCCGGTTGGCCATTTTTCATTATTAAATTCTTCTTCAGGTCTCTGCCTAACACCTGAAGCATTTTTTGGGTAAGATTATCCCAACGCGTATTCCACTGCAATTCAGGATGAGAAGTCCCACTCTCCCACTCTGACCACTGACCGTTGGAACTATAACGCACTTCGGCTTGAAATCGCTCTTGAACAACATCGGGCGCAAACAATTGCCAACCTTGGTGGAAAATTGGATTTACATAAGTATTGGCCCCTTCAACAAGCGTTTCTGGAAGCCACTTCGAAGGCATCGTGTAAATAAGCACCATTGAAAAGTGCACCGCTGGTAGAGCCACCAAAAGTGCTAAAACAACGCGTCTCAGATGTAATTTATCGCTCATTGAATATTTATACACCGCCTATTCGTCAAAAGTCGCACTTTCAAAGGGATAATCAATGGCTTTGAATTATTTACACATTGTTACATTTGCATTAAAGCATATTTTGCATGATTCCAGCGAATGATCCCCATATCCGCTCTTGGGTAGAGATACCTGAAGGAAGCGACTTCCCGATTCAAAACTTGCCGTTTGGCATTTTCAAAACCCGCCAACTAACTCCACGTGTGGGAGTGGCTATAGGTGATAAGATTGTGGATTTGAAGACACTTCACATTCTGGGCTACATGGAGAATTTGCCTTTCGAACAGAAAGATTTTGATTCCTCGAGTCTGAATGGAATCATTCAACGCGGCAAGAAAGCCACGCGTGAGTTGCGGAATCGGCTTAGCAAGCTTCTTCGTTCAGATGTGCCTGATTTGCGTCAAAAGGAGCATCATGTGGCTCAGGTATTAGTTCCGATGACCGAAGCTGAAATGCTCTTACCTGTTCAAATTGGAGACTATACCGATTTCTACAGCAGCATGGAGCATGCGCGGAATGTAGGCATGATGTTCAGAGATCCTGAAAACGCACTACTTCCGAACTGGAAACACCTTCCGGTTGGCTATCATGGAAGAGCATCGTCCATATTTGTTTCAGGAGTCAATTTCCATCGTCCTTGCGGACAAACAATGCCGAATGGCGCTGATTCTCCGATTTACGGGCCGAGCAAGTTGGTTGATTTCGAGTTGGAAATGGCCTTTATAACGTTTAATGGGAAGTCTATTGGCGAGCGCATCACCACTGCAGAAGCGGAGGATTACATCTTCGGGATGGCGCTCTTCAACGACTGGAGTGCGCGCGATATTCAGAAATGGGAATATGTTCCTCTCGGACCCTTCCTTGCCAAAAACTTTTTCTCATCTATGTCGCCATGGATTGTGACGTTGGATGCGTTGGAGCCTTTCAAGGTACCTGGTCCGGTGCAAGACCCAGCCGTACTCCCCTACCTTCAATATTCCGGAGATAAAAACTACAACATCGACCTTCAAGTGGCCATTGCCCCTGAAAACAAAGAACCGTCCATTATTTGCCGGTCGAATTTCAGGTATATGTATTGGAATTTAACCCAGCAGCTCGCGCACCACACGGTAAATGGCTGCAATATCAATGCGGGTGATGTGATGGCATCAGGCACCATCAGCGGACCTGAGCCAGGAAGCTACGGGTCCATGTTAGAGCTATCATGGCAAGGAACAAAGCCTGTAATGTTAAATTCAGGAGAAGAGCGCAAATTCATTCAGGACGGAGACACAGTGATCATCACCGGTCAGGCTTCGAACGGAACTACACGCATAGGGTTCGGCGAGGTTCGGGCCAAAGTATTACCTGCACTCATCTAAACAGGCCGTATGTACACCATTGATCCTGAAGCCGAAAAACGGGAAATACTGCGCCGTTATAGTGGATTGCTCCGCGCTGCACAGCGGTCGAAGTCAACGCAAGACAAGCGCCGCATTCGCAAGGCGTTCGACCTGTCACTGGATGCACATAAAGATATGCGTCGCAAGTCAGGAGAGCCCTATATCTACCATCCCATTGCAGTAGCGCGCATTTGTGCGGAAGAAATTGGTCTTGATACAACCTCCATCGTTTGTGCCTTGCTGCACGACACCGTTGAGGATACGCATATAACCCTAGACGACATCCAGAACTTGTTCGGCTCAAAGGAGCGGATGATCATTGACGGACTGACAAAAATTAGCGGTGTTTTTGATCAAACATCAAGCACGCAAGCTGAAAATTTCAGGAAAATGCTCCTGACCTTATCGGATGATGTTCGGGTGATCTTGATCAAAATTGCGGATAGGTTGCACAACATGCGCACGCTGGACCACATGAAGCGCGAAAAACAGCTCAAAATCGCCAGCGAAACCTTGTTCATGTATGCCCCGCTAGCTCACCGTCTCGGGCTTTATAACATCAAAACAGAGCTGGAAGACCTAGCATTAAAGTACACTGAACCCGAGCAATACCAAGAAATCACAGCTCGCCTCGAGAAGACAAAGGCCGTTCGAACCCGATTCATCAACAAGTTTATTGTTCCAATTCAAAAGGCTCTAGAGAAAGAACATTTTGAATTCGAAATCAAAGGCCGAACAAAAAGCATCTTCTCCATCTGGAATAAGATGTACAAGAAAAAGGTTCGTTTTGAAGATATCTACGATGTTTTCGCCATACGCATCATCATCAATACTCCTCTTGAAAAAGAAAAGTCAGATGCGTGGAAGGTGTACTCGATTGTAACCGATTTCTATCAACCCAGTCCAGACCGCCTTCGGGATTGGATTTCCATTCCAAAAGCCAATGGCTATGAATCCCTGCACACAACCGTGATGAGTCCTACCGGAAAGTGGGTTGAGGTGCAAATCCGCTCAAAGCGGATGGATGATGTGGCGGAAAAAGGCTATGCAGCGCATTGGAAATACAAGTCGAGCTCCGAAGCAGCAGAGCACAACCTTGATGATTGGTTGGGGCAGATACGCGAGGTGCTCGAAAGCAGTGATGACGATGCCTTGTCGTTCATTGATGACTTCAAGCTGAATCTATTCTCAGAAGAAATTTATGTTTTCACGCCAAGCGGCGATTTAAAAACGCTTCCAAAAGGTTCAACAGCCTTGGATTTTGCTTTCCGCATTCACTCCCAGGTTGGAAGTCAGTGCATAGGCGCAAAAGTAAACCATCGATTGGTTCCTCTCAGCCATGAACTCAAAAGTGGTGATCAGGTTGAAATCATTCAATCGAAAAAACAGACGCCGAAACCCGACTGGTTGAATTTTGTGATCACAGCAAGTGCCAAGCAGAAAATTAAGCAGGCGCTTAAAGAGGAGCGTAAACAAATTGCTAGTGAGGGAAAAGAAATACTGCGAAGAAAATTCAATAGCATTGGTGCTTCTTTCTTAAGTGTGAATATTTCCGAACTCGAAAAGCACTACCACGTTGATTCAGCTACCGAACTCTATTACCAAATAGCCAAAGGAAGAATAGATCTCAAAAAGCTCAAGGGGTACAGCATAGAGAGCGGCAGAATAACCTTCGACAAAGCAGCACCTCCACCAAAGGAAGAGGCATTTGTCAAAACGGTTTCTACTACCATTCCTGGAAAAGCAGACTCCTTGCTAATTGGGGATGAGAACCAAAAAATGGATTACACGCTTGCTCGTTGCTGCAATCCGATTCCGGGCGATGACGTTTTCGGTTTCGTAACTGTCAATGGCGAAATCAAAATCCACCGAATCAACTGTCCGAACGCCACCCAGTTGCTCTCTAACTACGCATATCGGGTGATAAAAGCACGTTGGGCTGGACGTGAATTGGCACAGTTTGAAGTGGGCGTGGATTTCACCGGTATTGATGATGTGGGTCTGGTGCATAAAATCACCAATATCATTTCGTCTGACATGCACGTGAACATGAAGGCCATTTCATTTGAATCCAATGATGGGATATTTGAAGGTCAGGTTCGCGTGCTAGTGCACGATACAGAACACCTGAACTTACTAATGGATAAGCTCCGAAATGTGAACGGTGTTTTGACGGTGGAAAGGAGCGAATCAAAGGAATCCTAGGGAGTTTTTCACAAAAGCGAATAGAACCCTTTTATTTCCTACTTTTGTCACTTCGTTTCAGCGAGAATTATGCAGGAAGATATTCAGGACATTGTCAGGGACATCTTTTCGGCCTACCTAGAGAATCATGGCCATCGGAAAACTCCCGAACGGTTTGCCATACTCAGTGAAATCTATGCTTTTGATGGGCATTTCGATATAGAATCGCTTTACGTTCTTATGAAGAATAAGAATTACCGCGTTTCTCGTGCTACCTTATACAACACCATTGAGTTGTTGCTCTCTTGTCACTTGGTAAGGAAGCACCAATTCGGTAAGAATCTTGCGCAATTCGAAAAATCGTACCAAAACCAACAGCACGACCATATCATTTTAACAGATACGGGGGAAGTGCTCGAATTTTGTGATCCTCGAATACAGCAGATAAAGGCCACTTTGGAAGACATTTTCAAAATCGACATCCTGCACCATTCTTTGAATTTCTACGCACAAAAACGTTCGAACAATGACTGAAGAACGCTTTTCGAGTCGGATTACCGATAATTGCATGGTGCTCGAAGTTCGGGGCATGTTGATTGAAAACGACAACTATGAAGATCTTCGTTTGTTCGTGGATCAAAGTATTCGCGAGGGACAGCGGAAATTTGTCATTGACCTTGGAAATTTACGTCTCATCAATTCAAGCGGAATTAACCTACTTGTTGGCATCATCAAACGCATCAATGAACACGATGGTCAGGTTGTTTTTACAAGGGTTCCTGATAAAGTAACTGAACTGCTCAATATCATTCGCCTAAATGCGATGCTTTCTTTGAAAAACAGCATCGATGAGGGCATCCAATCACTCAACTAATATGAAGGTAGATATTCTACTGGGCCTCCAATGGGGCGATGAAGGAAAAGGAAAGATCGTGGATGTTATTACTCCGGAATACGATGTCATTGCCCGCTTTCAAGGTGGTCCGAACGCCGGACATACCTTGGAGTTTGAAGGACGTAAGCACGTGTTACACACCATCCCTTCAGGAATATTCCATTCCGATAAATGCAACGTTGTAGGCAACGGTGTGGTGATCGATCCTGTTATCTTCAGAAAAGAGCTAAATGCTTTGGTTGAGCAAGGAGTTGATATTCGCAAACAACTTAAAATATCGCGCAGAGCGCACCTCATTCTCCCTACTCACCGGTTGTTGGATGCAGCTTCTGAGCAAGAGAAGGGCACCAACAAAATCGGTTCTACCCTAAAGGGCATCGGTCCTACTTATATGGACAAAACCGGTAGAAATGGATTGCGCGTAGGAGATATCCTTAGCGATCGTTTTGAGGAAAAGTACACCACTCTAGTGAACAAACACAAGCGTATCTTGAGTCATCATCAGGATTTTACGTACGATTTGGCTTCAATAGAAAAAGAGTGGTTGGAAAGTGTTGAATTTATGCGCACCCTGACCATCATCGACAGCGAGCACTATATCAATCGTGAGCTTGCATCCCATAAACGCATTCTCGCAGAAGGTGCTCAAGGGTCCTTGCTCGACATCGATTTTGGGTCGTATCCGTTTGTTACTTCTTCCAACACCATCGCCGCAGGAGCCTGCACAGGCCTTGGAATCGCACCCAATAAAATCGGTGAGGTATTCGGGATTTTTAAAGCGTACTGCACCCGTGTTGGTAGTGGCCCCTTCCCTACCGAATTGGAGGATGCAACCGGAGAATTGCTGCGGGCAAAAGGACATGAATTCGGAGCTACTACCGGTCGTCCACGCCGCTGCGGTTGGGTAGACCTACCAGCCTTGAAATTCGCCATCATGATCAACGGTGTTACAAAACTCATCATGACAAAGGCCGATGTGCTCAGTTCATTTGATGAAGTGAAGATTTGCACCCATTACCTTCACAAGGGCGAGTTAATTGACTACCTGCCATACGACATTGACCCTTCTGAAATTACGCCGCATTACATTTCAATGCCGGGTTGGCAACAAGATCTAACTGGCTTGAAAAACATCGACGAATTGCCGGCAGAATTAATCAACTACATTGAATACCTGGAAACTGAACTTAACGTTCCTATTGCAGTAGTCTCCGTTGGACCTGACCGTAATCAGACCATTCTACGTCATCCGGTTACGGCATAATTTTTACGGTGGCTCACCCAATGAAGCTCGCCGTCGCCATAGTCGCATGTATCATCGCCTTTCAGGCAACTATTCTCGCGCAAGAACGCGCTGAGGTGGAAATCCTGAATGCAGATAACATCCTGACCGATCCTGACATTACCGATGCTGATCGCCTCATTGGAAATGTAATGCTGCAGTACCGAAATACCTTGATGCGATGCGACAGTGCGTACTCTTATCCCAATGGTGATTATGAGGCCTTTGGGAACATTGCCATCACCCAAGGCGATTCCATTAAGGTCTTTGGAAACAACCTGTACTTAGAAAAAAATGCCAAAGAATGCCGGTTGAGAGAGAACATCCGATTGATGGACAAAGAGATGGTTCTCACCACCGAAAACCTTGACTTTAACTTTGAAACCAGCGTTGGCAGTTATTTCAACGGCGGTAAAATCGTAAGCAAAGTAAATCGGAATGTCTTGACATCACAAGAAGGCTATTACGACTCCAAAAGCGAGTTTTTTCACTTCAGAAAAAAAGTGCGCCTTGACAATCCGGAGTACAAAGTAAAGTCTGACACCCTCAAATACTCAGGAACAGGTGAAACAGCATACTTTTTCGGCCCTACCGAAATTGAAGCCAGAAATAGCACCATTTATTGCGTAAATGGCTGGTACAACACAGTGTCTGAAATCTGCCAATTTCGCCAAGGCGCTACCATTGTCTCAGGCAGTCAAACGTTAAGTGGGGATAGCATTTATTACGCTGGAAAATCGGGCATCGGAGAGGTTTTTGGACATGTGGTAATTGCTGATTCAACGAGCAGTTATTCGATAGATGGTGATTACGGATGGCACAATGAGCTCACCGAACACTCTTTGGTAACAGGGCGTGCCCGCATGATGCAGTTTTTTGACACTGACACCTTATACATGCACGCCGACACATTGCAAGCCACTCCTGATTCCCTCGGAAGCAACAGAATTCGGGCATTTCACCATGTAAAGCTGTATAAAAAAGACCTGCAAGGCAAGGCCGATTCACTCACCTACAGCGAGGCTGATAGCTTGCTAAGGATGTTTGGTAGCCCTATCCTATGGTCAGATGAAAATCAAATTTCAGGGAAACAAATAGATCTCTTTGTTTTCGGTGGAAAGATTCACCGTATGCATGTGAATGAACAGGCATTTATCATTTCCCAGGTTGTGGATAGCGCATTCAACCAAATTAAAGGTAGGAACTTGACTGGATTTTTCGACAACAATGAGCTTCGTACAATTGTCATCGTTGGGAATGGACAAACCATTTATCATTTAACTGAAGAGAAAGATGACGTAAAAAAGGTCACTGGCTTCAATCGTGCTGATTGCACCGATGTCTCTATTCATGTGAAAGACAACAGCATTCGATCTGTGAAACTGCTCCAAAAACCGAAGGGTACATTATCACCTCTCCAGCTCATCAAAACGAACGATCGCTATTTACCAGAATTCTTTTGGGATGCTCGTCATCGTCCCCAGGAGCCTGACGATATTTTCCTTTGGGACAGTGATCCAATCGTTGATTGATTATTCAGCGAACAAAGGGAAGGCTCCCATTTTCTCCTTGACCTCTTCTTTCACAGACGCAATGGTATGCTCCGAAGGAGATGACACGACGCGATCAATCCAATCAGCTACTACAGCCATGTCATCCTGATTCAGTCCTCTTGTTGTGCAAGCTGGTGTACCAATGCGAATGCCCGACGTAGTGAATGGCGATTGGGTATCGAAAGGCACCATGTTCTTGTTCACAGTAATGTGCGCCTTCACCAATGCCTGTTCTGCCTCTTTACCTGTGATATTCTTGTTTCGCAAATCAATGAGCATACAGTGGTTCTCAGTGCCTCCTGAAATGATCTCATAACCACGTGCTACCAAGTGATCAGCCAAAGCTGAAGCGTTTTGAATAACCCTGCGAGAATACTCTTTGAACGTAGGGTTAAGCGCCTCGCCAAATGAAACAGCTTTGGCTGCAATAACATGTTCCAACGGACCACCTTGCATGCCTGGAAACACAGCTCCATCGAGCAAAGCGGTGAACGATTTAAGAATGCCCTTGGGCGTTTTGAATCCCCAAGGATTTTCAAAGTCATTGCCAACCATAATCAATCCCCCTCGAGGTCCTCTTAGAGTTTTATGTGTAGTAGTAGTCACCACATGACAATGTTGAACAGGATCATTCAGCAACCCAGCCGCAATGAGACCCGCTGGATGCGACACATCCGCAAGCAAAATAGCACCTACTTTATCAGCGATGGCCCTGAAAGCAGCATAGTCCCAATCGCGCGAATAAGCTGAAGCTCCGCAGATAATCAACTTTGGTTTCACTTCAGAGGCAATGGCCGCTACTTTATCCATGTTCACGCGGCCTGTTTCTTTCTCGACGCCGTAAAAATGAGCGCGGTATAGTTTACCTGAATAATTCACTGGCGACCCGTGGGTTAGATGGCCCCCGTGTGACAAATCGAAACCGAGAATTGCATCACCCGGCTGTAAGATAGCGAGCATAACCGCAGCATTTGCACTAGCGCCGCTGTGAGGTTGAACATTTGCCCATGAGGCTCCGAACAATTGCTTAACACGATCAATGGCCATCTGCTCCACCTGATCCACCACTTCGCAACCTCCGTAATAGCGTTT
>JBJOIB010000292.1:0-8501 GCA_046047375.1 Bacteroidota bacterium | reverse complement strand
TTCAACTTACCAGTGGGCTCGCTGATGCGCACCAAATACCAGGAATACAAAGAATACCACACCTCTCTCGACAACCGTGATTTCGTATCGTTTCCGCACATGGATCGAAGTGTAGAGATTTACACAGAGATCGTTCGCGTGCTCGAAATGAACGATACCTACATCAATAAAATCAGGTATTGCGAACCACAATTGGGGAAACGGGGCATGTACCCATCGAGCGTGAATCCCGACGATAGCCGCGAGAAGCTCCATAATCTGATGCATTTCTTAACCTATGCCGATGGGGAAACAGACCTCATAGCACTTGCTGAGAAACGCGGAAGATACGCCCTTGTTTTTGAGGATATCATCGCCCTTTGTCGCGAAAATGATTTGCTCGAATGATTCGCTTTATCTTCAAGAATGCCGCCTTGTACACCATCGCGAATCAAATTCCGATGTTCGCGAACCTTCTTTTGTTGCCAATTATTAGTACCTATTTAACCAAAGAAGACTATTACGTTTTTGGCACCGTGCTCGCTTATGGCAGCGTTATCAGCGTGATGAGCAATTTTGGATTGATTCCTTCATTGCAAAATGCTTTTTTTAAAGAACGAGAGAATTTCAGCAAGCGCTATGGCGATTTGATGTACTTTCTCTTGCGTTATCGCATTGTTTACACGGTCGTTCTGGCACTAGTAATCCTTGTGTTTTTTCGCGATGAACTGCCCCTTCCGCGGCTTTTACTCATCATTTTTCTGTACAGCTTTCCTATGATGTTTTTGGAGCTGTACAAAACCGTTGGCATGCGGTATTACATGTTCAACCAGCGGCATGGCGAGGTACATTCCATCACCGTCATCAGTGGCATACTCACCGTGGTTACGACCTTTGTAACCGTCTACGTATTGGAGCTCCATTACGTGGGTTGGTTTATTTCTTTATTTGTTGGAAACACCTTTCAAGGCTTGTATTTCCGTTACAAACTCAAGGTAAAGGAGCAGTTACTTGCGGCTCACTCGCCGGATAAAGACTACCTAAAAGCCTGTATCAAATTTGGTTTGCCTACCATTCCACACAACTATAGCTCCTATTTGCTCAACACCGCTGATAGATTGGTACTTGATCAGTACAAAGGGGTAGGCTCAGTGAGTACAGGCGACATTGGGCTTTACAATGTAGCTTATGGCTTTGCGAGCTATTTCGATAACCTGAACGGTCAGGTAAACAACGTGGTATCGCCCATTTATTTCAATCTTTTTGCGAAGGCAGATAGCAATGCGAATCACGTTGTGCGCAACTTAACCTTTGTTTGGCTCACCTTAAACTTGGCATTAGCCTTTGTTTTAGCCTTGTGGTCGAAAGAGATATTTAGCTTGTTGTACTTCAACAACACCGACGGTTTGGCTGATGCCTACAAATATTCTGTTTTCTTGTTCATGGCGTTTGTTTACAAGCCCATGTATGTGGCAGCCGTAGACCGGGCTATTTTCAACGAGCGCACCATGAGTTTGCTAAAAATCTCTTTTGCTGCAGGCGTATTGAACGTGGTATTGAACATTGCCTTGGTTCCGTTTTTTGGTGTGCAAGCAGCCATTCTTGCCACCTTTGTGGCATATATGTATCAGGGTTTTTCAGGACATTATTTCAAAGATTTCAAGCGCTTTTCGCCCTTGAACTATTACCCTACCCTACTCTTGCTGCTCATCACTGCATTGAGTGTTTCTGCTTACTTTTTATGCGAGACCTCCGTGTTGGTGAAGGCCATTATTACCTTAACTGTGGGATTACTTTTAGTGGTTATTTACCTTGTTTGGGGTAAAACAGTCCTTAAACAACTCAATAGCACCCGAATCCATGGCCAATGACCTGTTTTCACAACTGAACCTTTTAGCCGAAGAAAAGCTGGCCGATGTATCATTAACAGCAGGCAAGTACTTTAACTACTACAAAGTTGTTCAGCATGCGTTGAGTTATTCTGGACAGTTAGCACCCGGGAAAATTCTGAAAAACCGCATTGACCAGCCGGTCTTTATACAGGCCTTGTATTACCGCATAAAAAGCTTGGTGCGGCCATCCGTAAACGTTCCAGTTCTTCATTCCATTTTGCTTTTCGAAGGCGGCAGGTACACCACCACGCCTGATGGCAAGATCATTTCGGTGTACTTTCATCGTGTTCAGGAACTATTTGACCGATCGACGCTTTCCATTGTCCAGGGGCGAAAAGACAGTGCATTGAAAGACTTCGACCTTTCAATTGATCAATTCTCGAGCTTGTCGAACAGACCTTTGAAACGTGAGGAACACAAGGTTTTTAACGACGTTAGAGATGTATATAAAAACCTTAATAGTTCGGGTATTTTCACACCCTTAGAACTGCAATATATCAGCAGTGCTTTTCATTTGTTCTTAGAAGACTTTCATAGAGCTTATCAGCTACTCATCGATTCTAACGTCAAAGTATTGTTGAGTGAAACCCACTATCACAAGGAAGGAATAATTGCTGCGGCGAAGCTGTTAGGAGTGAAATTTATTGAGTTTCAGCACGGACTAATTTCGCGCAAAGACTTGTATTACGTTTACAGGAAAGACATTGCCACCGTAGCCGGTGATGCACTGTTCCCCGATAAGTTACTTGTGTTTGGTCCATACTGGAAATCGCTGTTGTTAGAGGGAGGCGAGCATACAGAAAGCACCATTGCCTGTGTAGGCGATTACAGTTACGTAGCACCTGCTCCACAGGGGGTTGAAAAGAGAGAGGTGCTTTTCATCGGTGCCCAGAAAAACATGGGTGACGTGTATATTCCATACATCGAGCAGATATGCTCCCAGATCCTTCCGAATCATGCGGGCTGGGAGCTTTGGGTAAAGCTTCATCCGTTCGAAAAACAGCCTGAACGTTACCATGCATTGAAGCATCTTCATGGGTTAAAATTGTTTGGCAATGAATCCAATCTGCACGAATTGCTTGCCAGCTCGAAGATCCAGGTAAGCGTTTACAGTACCACATTTTACGACGCTTTGGGCTTAGATGTGTTGAATCTTTCCATTCAAAACTACAGTGATCAATCAGACTACGCTCGTGAAATGGTATCCGAACTTGTAGCCTTTCCTGTTGAATTCACCGATGATCCTATAGCAGTGTACAAAGCGGGATTAGGTGGTGATTTGTTGACACGCGACGAAGTGTATGCGCCGTTCAACGAAAAACTATTTGAATCAGTCATTCGAAATTGTTTTTAGAAGAAAAACGTTGTACCTTTTGGTCTGAAACTAACTAATGCCCCCTCGGGATGGGGATCTTTACAGATGACCAGAAGTATCTTTTCTTTGCTCATAGTGTTGGTATCATGCACTGTATTCGGACAAGAAAATTCGAGCACAGCGGTACCTTACACCCTCACCAATTATTTAGACAACACCTATACAGGGACAGGTTGCACCACCGTTAGCGGGTCTTTAGGCAGCAGTGGTTCCGGGGTTGCCGTATGTTCGGGAGTTGACAACAATGATGTGTGGTATAGTTTCACGGCCACCACCCAAGCCGTGAAGATTACCGGAACCACATCGAACTTCGACATGGTGATTGAATTGCTCGACAACACTTTAGCGAGCTTAGCATGCACCAACACCGTTGCCGGAAATGGCGGGGAGGTTTTGCGATCCAATGGTTTGATTGCCGGAAACACATATTACATTCGCATTCATTCAGCCAACGGAGTTGGTGGCACGTACACCATGTGCGGACAGTTTTATCCCAGCGCTGAGGTGCGAAACGGATGGTATCCTGTTTACACCCCCGATGATGGATTGCCTGGGTACAAGATCAACCAGACCATTAGCAGAACCAATTTTGCACCCTACACTTCGCTGATTCAAGGAACAAATTGGATTTTCACTGACATTGACACAGGATTGCAATATGATCTATACGTTGCAGGCACCAACGGCATTGCGAATTTGAATGCCGTGGGAGGTTTGTGCTTCAATGAGACTTACGACGTAACTGTAGAGGTTTTGGTTGACGGTTTCTGGTGTGGATATTCTACCGTGCGCCAGATATACACCGAGTCTGTACCTACAACTGCTGTTGAACCGGCCTATGCCGGACAAGCTTATGACTTGGATGGGGACATCAAAGCGAAATTTGTGGGAACAGGCCAAACCTATGAGTGGATGTTTATCACCAACAACGGGCAAGATACCATTTACTATTTAGGGGCACCTAATTCAGGCTTTGCCTATCTATCTCAAATGGACTGCATTCGTCACAATCGGGTGTATGTAATTCGAGTAAGGGCTGAGTATTGTGGGGTATGGGGTCCGTGGAGTGAAAGTGCCTTTGTTACCACCAATCCACTTCCACACATTGGGGTGCAGCCTCAGTACTGCAATACCAACCAGTATGTTGGAGCGACTTTGTTGAGCGACTTTTTACCCGTTGCTGACCAGTATGCGTGGCAATTTGCACCCATTGAAGAGGGCGATCCTGCGATGACACCTATTGGGCCGGCCATTGTGGCTTATTCCGTTGGAACCACAGCGCTTCATTTACTCAACTTGGGCTTGGAATATGGTGTTACTTACCGAGTAGGAACGAAAGCTTTCCTTGGAAGTTTTGATGATTGCGATGACCCACAAGAGGGCGACTACGGATATTTTTGTCCGATAACCATCTTGTTCCCCAACTTCGCACCTGGTGGTCCTTCTGTGAATATGGAAGTGAACCCAGTGCTCAAGGAGGGTGCTTATCTCTATCCCAACCCGGTTTCTGATGGAAATATAAGCTTGTACATTCGGGCTTTGGGATTGTCGGGAAATGCGCGTGTTCGTGTTTTCGACCTAACAGGGCGCCAGGTTTACGATCAACCAATCATGAAAATAGAAGAAGCATCATTGCTTCAGTTGCAACTACCGGCGTTGCCGACAGGGCAATATGTGGTTTCTTTGGAGGCTGAATCGGGCGCTCATCGTTTCGATATGGTGGTTGCCCCTTGACCAGTACCTCCGAACAATAGAGGTAAATGTTGTGTAAATAGCTCAACTTGGTTTTTGTGACCAAATAAAAACTGCATTTTTGCAGCGACAAAGATCCTCTGATGGCTCCACTTAAACTCAAGACATTTCTTTCCGACGAAGGGTACGGACACATTGTTCGGCAGCGTGCAGTTATAGAGTCTTTGAAACAGTTGCATCCCGGTTTGGATGTTACCCTTCAAACATCGCGGCATCTTGATGCGGCTTCCAGATTGGTTACGGGTGTTCGCACGATAGACCGCTACAACAATATCAGTTGGGCGAAAGAACCGAGTGGATCTCCTGATGTAGAAGGCATTCGGGAGATTTATTTGGATTATGAAGATCGATCCAATGCCTATCTTGAAGTTGAGTCGAGCCATTGGAACCAGTATGATTTTTTGGTTTCAGACTTTGTTTATGAAGTTTTTCCATTGGGTCGCAAATTCAATGTGCCAGCCTTTGGGGTTGCACATTTTACCTGGGATTGGTTCTTTGCAAAGCTTTATCCTCCCCCATTGTCTTCTGCTGTGATGTCGCGCTTTTTACGGATGGCAAAAGAAGCCACTGCGCTTTACTTCCCGCCATTTACACCAGAGGAGATCTTGAAGTACTACCGCCACAATGCCATTCAGGTTCCGTTGATCATGCGGTCTGAAATTGCTCATAAAACGACCCACTCCAGCGATTGTTTTCGGGTACTCATTGTTGACAGTGGGGCAGGAGTTTTGCGTGGTTCCATTCTAAAAGCACTTAAGACCGTTGCACATTTAGACGATTTTCGGTTTTTTGTTTCAGGAGAGTTACAGGTGGAGCAAGACAATGTATCCTACATCGACAAAAATGAATTGATGGTAGATTACATTGGAGAGATGGATTTAGTGATTGGAAGGGCTGGATTCAACACCATTTCCGAGTGCATTGGTTTGCGAACTCCCATGCTGTTGTTGGGAGAAGCCATGAATCCTGAAATGAGTGAGAACATCATCAACATCAAAAAAGTGGGTTTAGGCACCTTTATCAGCATGGACGTTTTTGAGAACGGGCTAGGACAGTTTTTGCCTCATTTTCTCAAGCACGAGTACAAATCGCTTCAGCACCACATGGAGGAGCATGCGATGCCTTTGAATGGGGCACAGGTGATTGCTACCGACATTTTAAATCGCATCCTATGAGAACCATTGCCATTATCCCCGCTCGAGGCGGATCCAAACGACTGATTGGCAAAAACATTTATCCCTTATTGGGAAAACCTTTGATGGCCTATACCATAGAAGCGTTGCAGCAATGTGACTTTGTAGATGATATCTATGTGAGTTCAGATGACCAAGCCATATTGGACGTGGCAGTGCAATACGGCGCTATTCCCCTTTTAAGACCGGCGTCTTTGGCCGATGACACAACCCCAAAGATAGTAGCTATTCGGCAGGCCGTTGAAGACATCACTGTAACTGAAAAGGGGGAAGTAGACACCGTTATTGTGGCGCAGGCCAATTCACCCGAGTTAACTGCAGAGCAGCTTACGCGGGGGTTTCAATTGTACCAAACTCATCGGCTATGGGAAGTGATGAGTGCTGATGAAAACGGCGTTCAAAACGCTGCGTTTCGCATAGTCAAGAAACACGCTTTGTTTAATACATTTTTGAGTGCGCATTGCGGCTTTGTGGTAGCGAACAACGCCGACATTCACACCCTTGAAGACATTACCCGATTAGAGGCGGATGCTGCATTTGTGAGCCGTCATATAAAACGATAAACCTATGTGTGGAATAGCGGGATACATCGGCCGAACAGGCCCGAATGACAGCCAGATACGCGCGGCGCTCAATAGCATGTATCAACGGGGGCCAGATGCGAAAGGGGTTTACACTCACGAGCAGGGTGCTGGCCGTGTGGTGTTGCTGCATGCCCGATTGAGCATCATTGATTTAGATCCGCGTTCCAATCAGCCCTTTCATGAAGGGAGCAGTCATTTGGTGTTCAACGGTGAGATTTACAACTACCTGGAAGTGAGAGCGCGTTTGCTGAAGACAGGCGAAACGTTTATCACACAATCAGACACAGAAGTGTTGATGCGCAGCTTGAGGAACCAAGGTGTGCAAGCTTTAGATGCTATGGAGGGTATGTGGGCATTTGCGTATTACGATGAGCATACGGGATTGCTAACCTTGTCACGCGATCGTTTTGGAGAAAAACCCCTGTACCTGCACCATGAGAAGGATGGCGTTTACTTTGCGTCGGAAGTAAAGACACTTTCCGCCTTATCGGGCAAGCGATTTGAGGTGAATACCGACCATTTGTTGCGGTATGTGGTAAACGGACATAAATCACTGTACAAAACAGAAGAGACCTTCTTTCATGGCGTGGTTGAGCTACCCTTTGCTACCAATGCTACCATCACCCCCGAAGGGCGGTACAGCGAAAAAACTTACTGGACACCCGAAAGCAAGGTGCAGCCAATGACAATGGAAGAGGCAGTAGAGGGCACTCGCGAGCGGTTAGTAGAAAGTGTAAAGTGGCGCATGCGATCTGATGTTCCACTGGCCTTTTGCCTATCTGGAGGAGTTGACAGCGCGAGCATGGTTTCGATAGCGGCGAAGCGTTTCAATGTAACGGCGCATACGTTCTCAATCATTGACAGCGATCACAGGTACGATGAATTGGATAATATTCAAGCAACCATTGACGACACGGGATGCGCCAGTACGAAGATAATGTTGGCTCCAGGGGAAGAGAATATAACCCGATTGGAATCGCTAGTTGCCTACCATGATGCGCCAGTAGCCACCATTTCTTACTTCGTGCATTCCCTCCTTTCAGAGCGGATTGCGGCCAATGGGTTTAAGATTTCCATTTCAGGTACCGGGGCCGATGAGTTATTTACGGGGTATTACGACCACTTCAATATGCACTTGTATGAGATGCGAAATCATCCCGATTTTGCCATTTACAAAGATCAATGGGAGCGCCATGTGCTGCAATTTGTGCGGCATCCAGAGTTTCGCAAGTTTGATTTGTTCTTTGCCGACCCTGCGAGACGCGATCAAATTTACCTGAACAGCGACGAGTTTAAGCGCATGTTGGTTGTTGATTTCAACGAAGGATTTACAGAAACCATCTACGATGATTCATTGTTGCGAAACCGCATGATGAATGAGTTGTTTCACGAGGTGGTACGGGTAATTCTTCATGAAGACGACCTCAATTCAATGAAGTATTCCATAGAGAATAGGAGTCCATTTTTAGATCGAAGCCTATTTGATTGGGCATACAGCATTCCGGCTCAGCACTTGATTCATGAGGGTTACAACAAATACATCTTGCGTGCTTCCATGAAAGGAATATTGAACGACACCGTTCGATTGTCGCGGGAGAAAAAGGGATTCAATGCATCCATCAATTCCATCTTCGACTTCACCAATCCTCAGCACAGGGCCTACTTTCTAGACGATTCGCCGATATTCGATTACTTCGATAAGAACAAGATGGAGGCCTTGATGAAC
>JBJOIB010000291.1:0-3365 GCA_046047375.1 Bacteroidota bacterium | reverse complement strand
ATAAACGCCGGTGCAGACGGTACGTTGCAACTATGTTCCATAGATGCGCCGGTAAGTCTTTTTTCTGGGATTGTAGGAACGTATGATCTCGGTGGTATCTGGACCAATAGCGCAGGAACGGTCGTTTCAGATATGTTTGATCCAGCCATCGATGCACCGGGTACGTTCCGTTATACCGTTGAAGGAGTTGGTTGTCAACCTGTCTTTAGCGAAGTGATAGTAGCCGTCGAGAATATGCCTTTCGCTGGCTCAGATGTCAATCTGAATCTATGCCCAACTGCTCCGGTGGTACTTTTGGATAATTTCTTGGCAGCTGACGCCGATGGTGGAGGTGACTGGTTGATAAACAGCTCACCAAGTAGTTCTACCGTTCCTGTTGTTCCCGGAACAACCGTGGATGCGGTCTATGAGATATCGTCGCTTGTCTGTCCACCAACAACTGCAAATTATTCCATCAGCTTCGACATCCCTGCGAATGCGGGGCCAGATCAATCTCTTCAGGTTTGTGCTGATGAAAATACCATCGACTTAACGGCAATGAATGGTGTTACTGGAGTCTGGACGGATATGGCAGGAAATCAGTTTGATGGTTTGTATTTGACCTCATGGGGTTCAGGACAAGCGGAACTCCTCGTGAATTCAGGAAATTCCTGTCCGTCGGATGTGGCCATCTTTTCGATTGATATCCAAGTTCCAGAACAAACACCTCAGTTGATCACTGAAGTAATCTGTACAAATGACGTTGAATTGAATTTGCAATCCGTGACAGGATGGCCTGCAGGTGGACAATGGTCGTTGAATGGCAACAACATCGAAGAGATTATTGCTACAGCACCACAAAACAACCATGTCTATCAATATTCGTTCGACAATGGCGGATTCTGTGGCGTCGCAGTTTCTGAACTAACTTTGTCTATCGGCATAGGACTGTCGGCAGGGGAGGATGCAACGCTCTCAGTTTGCGCCAGTTCAGAATCCTTGGATCTTACAAATTACCTTGTGAATGCTGATCCGGGCGGTCAATGGTCGCTAAATGGAGAAAACACAAGTTCGAATCAGGTCTTCTTAAATGAAGGTACTTTTTCGTTTGTTTACATGGTGAATCCTGAGAATTTCTGTCCCGCTGACATCGCTTTTGTTCAGGTAGAAGTGCATCCTGTGCCTACGCTGGAAAACCTCCCTGAATTGAGCGTCTGTCAAGGTGAAGAGCTAGTCATATCAACACTCTCAGAGCCGGGTGTAAGCTATGCATGGACACCGGCATTCTTATTCAGCAACGCAAACAACAGCACAACGGATGTGATTACCGATATGCCGGTAATTGAGGAAGTTATACTATTCGCAACCAATGGCTTTTGCGATAATCAAGAACAAGTATCACTTACGATCAATCCATTGCCCAACGTGCAGTTGGAAGGCCCATCAACGATTTGCGAAAATGAAACAGCATTGCTTGTCGCATCAGGAGCAGCTTCGTATGCTTGGTTTGAAAATGGCCTAGACAGTGGATTGCAAGGAAGTATGATTTCTAGTGTCGTAGATGAAACAGCAAATTACACGGTAATCGGCACGAGTGCTGAAGGTTGCGAAGGAGAAGCAGAATGGACGGTAGAGATGCTCGAAGCTCCATCTTCAAATTTCAACGTTCCAACCGAAGAGGATTGCCCACCTGTGATGTTGAATCTTTATCACGACAACCCAAGTGGGCCATCCTATGCGTGGCTTTTGAATGGGGAAGAAGTTTCAATTTTTCCGGTTATGCTGAGCACGCCGGGGACGTATGAGGTAACCCTTGTTGCGGTCGATGAGTTCGGTTGCTCATCACAGACCACTATGGAAGCCGCGGCTCAGGTGTTCCCAATGCCAACAGCCATGTTCTCAACAGATCAATCGGTGGTGAACATGCTGAATCCTGTGGTGCAGTTCAACAACGAATCTGTGGGGGCTGATCTGTTCTTTTGGCAATTCAGTGGAAACGGAATTTCGACCCTCGAGTCACCTTCGTTCGAATTCCCAGCAGAGGCCGAAAGGGGATATGAAGTGTGCCTGGAGGTAGTAAATGAACAAGGGTGTGCAGACACATTTTGCAGCGATGTATATGTGGAAGGAGATTGGTTCGTTTATGTTCCTTCGGCTTTCTCGCCGGATAAGGATGGTCTCAACGAAGTTTTTCAGCCAGTTGTTACGGGCATCAACGAAGATGAATACCTCTTTCAAGTTTTCAATCGATGGGGAATCAAGGTGTTTGAAACCACTGACCCTGAAGGCTTTTGGGATGGTAGCGTAGAAAATGGCGACTACTACACCCAAGTGGATGTTTACATCTGGGTGGTGGAGGCCAAAGATGTATATACTGCTGATAAACATCGATTTGAAGGTCAGGTTACTGTTTTGCGATAGCAGGAATGCAACCTTACGCATGATTTAAGTGTCTGTTCCTTGAAGCGTTGCCTTGCTATTTGTAACTTCGCAAACGCTGATAGACCCTGATTGGAATGACACGTTTTCTTATATTTTTCTCTTTTTTGCTGTTCTCGATCCACTCGTTCGGACAAGTGGTTATGTCAAATGGCGTTTTTCAAACCTGTGGAGGTGCTTTCCTCGACAGTGGAGGTCAGGGTGGTCCCGGCTATTCCAACAACGAAAACCTCACGTGCACAATTTGCCCTGATACGCCTGGTGACGTTATTACAGTCGATTTCATCACTTTTGATCTCGACAATGCCGGTGCCCAAAACACATGGGACTGGATGTCGATTTACGATGGTGACAACACCACAGCCGGAACGTTAGGCACTTACTACGGAACAGATCTTCAAGGATTGTTCGTTACGGCAACACCGCTCAATACAAGCGGCTGCCTCACATTTGTGTTTCATTCCAATGCGAACGGTACGGGTAATTTCGGTGGTACCATCACGTGCGATACACCTTGTGATCGTCCTACAGCAGTAGCTACTTACGATGCCCCCTTGTCGCACCGCATCTGTGTGGGCGATGTAATCAACTTCGATGGCAGTGCTTCCTTCCCAGGAGCAGGATTTACTATTACTGAATGGTTATGGGATTTTGCCGATGGCACCACAGACACCAGCGGCCCCATCGTATCTCATTCATGGGATGAACCGGGAGAATACGTGGTAGAGCTGTATTTAGTTGATGACAATGGATGCTCTTCAACAAATAGGGTTAGCTTGCAATTGCTGGTATCTACCTATCCATCGTGGAGCCCCTTTCCGGATGATACTTTTTTATGCTTAGGTGAAGACGCCTGTTTTGAAGCCTTTCCCAATGACTATGAGGTGACTTGGCTCGGACCGGAAGCTACATATTCCAACCCGGTCTCTTTCCAATTGCCAGATAAC
>JBJOIB010000290.1:0-4469 GCA_046047375.1 Bacteroidota bacterium | reverse complement strand
TGGCAAGTCATGTGCAGACACCAAAGAAACTGTTGTTTTTGAGGATGGCAATGAATATCCTGTTGTGAAGCTGGAAATCAGCAGCCAGTCTCACCCGTTCTTTACAGGGAAAGTACAGTTCGTTGATACTGCCGGTCGTATCGATAAGTTCAACAACAAGTACGCTAAGTGGAAGAAGTAAGGCTTTGCCTTTCAGCATAAGAGCCCGGATTATCCGGGCTTTTTTTTGAACTCAACTTTCCCCTCAGAAATCAAACCATGCGATGATGGGTGCGATGAAGGTCTGTGGTGAAATGGATGCTAAGGGCTACGCATCAGAGCCGATGCGTGGTACAAGCGGTGTTGTGATTCTGCTGGCGCCGCGGTAGATAAAATAAAGGGTCGAAAGTGTGCTTGCCCTTCGCTGAGCTAAACTACTTCTGCAAAATAGGTCAAGCCTTACGCATCGAGAGCAACCACTTCCTCAATCTTCAGTCCATAAACGGTTTCGCCATGAACGCGGTTTGGGGAGTTTGAAAGCAGTTGCATGCGGTGCACGCCTAAATCACGAAGTATCTGCGCCCCAATGCCGTAGTCTTTACTGTCCATCTTCAAGGTGGAGGCATAGTCAGAATTGTCGCGCATTTTCTTGTACTCCAACAACTCATCTGTCAGACCGCCGCTTTTACGCAATTTGTTGATGTACACGATCACCCCTTTTCCGTGTGATTCTATGTAGTTCATGGCCTGCTGAAGCTGTCGGCCTTTGCCAAAATTGATGGCGTTGAAAATGTCGCCAACCATGCTGCTTGAGTGCACACGTACTGGAATAACTTCATCTATCGCCCATTCGCCTTTCACCAATGCGATGTGCTCTGCATCGGTCGTTAACTGGCGGTAAGCGATCACCTTAAAGTCGCCTGCTTCGGTTTTAAGGTCGCACTCAACCAATCGCTCAATGAGCGAATCGTGTTCAAGGCGGTAGGCTATCAAATCGGCAATGGAAACAATCCGAAGATCAAACTTTTTGGCAATTTCCAAAAGCTCCGGTAATCGCGCCATCGTGCCATCTTCATTCATAATTTCTACAATCACGCCAGCAGGCTCATATCCGGCCAATCGTGAAAAATCTATAGCGGCCTCTGTATGTCCGGCTCTGCGTAAAACACCACCTGCCTTGGCGCGCAACGGGAAAATATGTCCGGGCTTTCCTAGCTCTTCAGGCCGTGTAGAAGGGTCAATCAACGCTTGTACGGTTTTGGCTCTGTCTGATGCGCTAATGCCCGTCGAACAACCGTGTCCAATCAAATCAACGCTCACCGTAAAGGGTGTTTCAAAGGCGGCACTATTCGAATTCACCATCAACTCGAGACCCAGCTCATTGCAACGCGATTCGATCAGAGGTGCACATATAAGACCCCTTCCGTGGGTGGCCATGAAGTTGATTACTTCAGGGGTGACGTGGCGTGCAGCTATCAAAAAATCACCTTCGTTTTCACGATCTTCATCATCTACAACAATGATGACTTCGCCGCGCTGTATAGCTTGAATGGCGGATTCAATGGTGTCAAGTTGACCTTTCATGGTGCAAAGGTACTCAACCAAAGGGTATTTACCGCTTTGTGTGTTGTGTTTTCATGCTAAACTTGGAAGTTGAGCGATACTGGTCTGACGGGTGATTTTACGCTATCTTTGCGGCCTAAAACTTTTGTTTATGATTCTGCCAATTGTAGCTTACGGCGATCCAGTGCTTAGGAAGAAAGGTGAAGATATCGATGAGGATTACCCCGAGCTGGATGCGTTAATTGCTAATATGTTTGAAACAATGTATGATGCGCATGGAGTAGGTTTAGCAGCCCCACAAATAGGCCTGCCTATTCGCCTATTCATAGTGGATGCAGCCCCGTTTGCGGAAGGCGAAGACGGTGAAGAAGAATGCGCTGACTTCAAACGCGTGTTTATCAATCCGGTCATCCTCGAAGAAGAAGGGGAGGAGTGGGGCTTCGAAGAAGGATGCCTGTCTATTCCCAATATCCGCGAAGAAGTGATGAGAAAGTCGGTGGTGAAAATTGAGTACTACGACGAAAACTGGGATTTGTACGAGGAAGAATTGGATGGTATTCTGGCCAGAATCGTCCAGCACGAATACGATCACATCGAAGGGAAATTGTTCACAGATCGCTTGAGTCCGTTGAGAAGAACGCTGCTGCAAGGGCGTCTTGCCGACATCTCTAAAGGAAATGTGGATGTTTCCTACAAAATGCGTTTTCCTAAAAACAAGAAAAAATGACACGTATTGCAATTCTCTTTGCTCTCACTCTCCTCTGGGCTTGCAGCGGTGATTCTTCAAAGACTGAAGCATCGTCGTTGCCCGATAGCGGTGAGCAAAAGGAGCGAATAGATGAACTCGAAGTCATCGTTGAAAATGACACGCTGCGGAACGACCTTGTTTCAAGGCAGCGCCTGTTGAATGCCTACACTGATTACTCGAACAAGTTTCGTGAAGACGAACTTTCGCCCGAGTATCTGTTCCGTGCCGCTAAGCTGGCCATCGAAATGGGGAAGTCGAGAAATGCCATCGATTACCTTACCAATCTGCACGATGGTTTTCCTGAGTATAAGAAACGCACGGAGGCTGCATTCTTGGTAGGTTTTATTTATGAAACCATGCTGAACGACCGTATCATGGCCCAAAAAGCGTACGAAAAGGTGGTGGAGCTTTATCCTGATACGCAGTGGGCGGAAGACGCTAAAGCATCAATTAATCTTCTCTATATGACGGATGAACAAAAAATTCAGTTCTTTATGGAGAAAAATCAACAACCCTCATGATAGTAGTAACAACTGAAACTGTTCCAGGTCGTGATATCCTCGAAGCAGTAGGCGTTGCCCGAGGCTCCACTGTTCGCGCCCGAAATGTCGGTCGAGACATTGTTGCTAATTTGAAAAGCCTCGTTGGAGGCGAAATCAGCGAGTACACGCAATTGCTTGCAGATGCTCGCGAAAGTGCCTTGCAACGGTTGATGGAAGACGCTAAACGCATGGGGGCTGACGCCGTTGTCAATGTGCGCTTTTCCACCAGTGCTGTTATGCAAGGTGCCGCAGAAATTCTCGCCTATGGAACGGCGGTGAAGTTGCGCTAAAGAAGGCCGAATGGCTCGTTGTTGTCGTTTTTTTATGCCCTGCTCAAGGTAGTTTTGCATGGGTGTTTCCGTTTTACCATTTTTGTACTTAAATCATTCTTACTATGTCAGGTAAATTCCGCCCAGGTGTTCTTTGGGGTCAAGAGGCTCAAGATCTTCTCAATTACGCCAATGAAAAAGACTTTGCTCTCCCCGCAGTCAATGTAATCGGTACCAATACTGTGAACGCTGTTCTGGAAACAGCTCGTAGCGTCAATTCTCCGGTTATTGTCCAGTTTTCAAACGGTGGAGCTTCGTTTTACGCCGGAAAGGGCCTGAGCAATGATCAGCAGCAATCTGCCATCTTGGGTGGTGTTTCAGGAGCGTTGCACGTACATACCCTGGCTGAAGCCTATGGAGTGCCTGTAATCCTTCACACGGATCACTGTGCGAAAAATTTGCTTCCTTGGGTAGATGGATTATTGGAGGCCGGTGAACGTCATTTTGAACGTACGGGTCGTCCTCTGTATTCTTCGCACATGCTCGATTTAAGCGAAGAGCCGCTGCATGAAAACATCGAAATATCAGCAAAGTATTTCGAACGCATGAACAAGCTGGGCATGATCCTCGAAATAGAACTAGGAGTTACTGGTGGTGAAGAAGATGGAGTAGATAACTCTGATGTAGATTCTTCACGTCTGTACACCCAACCCGAAGAAGTGGCCTACGCTTGGGAAACGCTTGGAAAAGTGAGCGACCGCTTTACGATTGCAGCAGCCTTCGGAAATGTGCACGGCGTGTACAAACCAGGTAACGTTTCTTTGAAGCCTATCATCCTCAAAAACTCGCAAGATTTTATTCGTAGCAAACACCAAACGACTGCTAACCCAGTCAATTTCGTGTTCCACGGTGGATCTGGATCCTCAGTTGAAGAAATTCGAGAAGCTATCGGTTATGGAGCCATCAAGATGAACATCGATACGGATATGCAGTGGGCTTACCTGAGTGGTGTGCGCGACTATATCACAGGAAACATCGATTACCTGCGCACCCAAATCGGAAACCCGGAAGGGGATGACAAGCCAAACAAAAAGAAATACGATCCACGCGTTTGGTTGAGAGAAGGTGAAAAAACATTCGTTAAACGCCTGGCTCAAGCATTCGATGATCTAAACTGTATCAACCGCAACGCTTGATCATCCGCGCCGTGTGCGCGATTTGTCTTATTCATTCGGATGTAGTACCTTTGGTAAGTGTTTAATGTACACTTACTAATTGTCTATGCGTAACGATTTCCAACTTCATGCCTCGCAAGCCGGTCAGCGCTTGTCGAAACTGGCCGAAAAGTATCAATCCATACACCTTCGT
>JBJOIB010000289.1:0-8255 GCA_046047375.1 Bacteroidota bacterium | reverse complement strand
AAGATCCAATTTCACCGGCTTTGATTTTTTGCTTGAAGTAATCCATGGAAATGTACGTCCACATATCGCGGTTCAAGTCGATAATGATGGTGTTGATCCGTTTCATAGCATCGCAGAGCGCTGCGAGATTGTCGTAATGCTCGATCTGCGTAGTTGTCTGTGAACGGTCAAGGCCCAGTGTTTGGTTCACAAAGCGGTTTCCAAACTCTTGCCAGTTGAACAAAGGATAGGCTACATGGTGTGCGTTAAAATTTCCAGTGGCACCTCCGAATTTTGCGCTAAACGGTACATTCTTCAGCATGGCGATTTGCTTTGCCATACGCTCTGAGAACACCTTGAATTCTTTACCAAGCCGTGTAGGAGAGGCGGGTTGTCCGTGTGTGCGCGCAAGCATGGGCACATCAGCGAACTCCAAAGCGAGAGCATCAATCTTTTGCACCAATTCATCCATAGCAGGGAGGTACTGGTGTGCAACTACATCTTTCAGCGAGAGCGGAACAGCGGTGTTGTTGATGTCTTGTGAGGTGAGGCCAAAGTGTATGAACTCCCCGAACTTATCTAAACCGAGCGATTCGAGCTTCGACTTTAAAAAATACTCAACGGCCTTTACATCGTGATTGGTTGTTTTCTCGGTTTCTTTGATGACTAGCGCATCTGCCTCCGAGAACTGCAAGTAGGTATTGCGCAATGCACTGTAGTGTTCTTTAGGAAACGAAGCCAACTGTGGAAGTTGGAATTCACACAGGGCAATGAAGTATTCCACTTCAACCTGAACGCGGTATTTAATGAGGCCGAATTCAGAAAGATAGGGAGCCAGCGAATCAATTTTGGTGCGATACCGTCCATCTACAG
The DNA here is from genome assembly GCA_046047375.1 of Bacteroidota bacterium. Taxonomy (GTDB): domain Bacteria; phylum Bacteroidota; class Bacteroidia; order Flavobacteriales_D; family Sanyastnellaceae; genus RI-182. Next base: position 7,403 of record JBJOIB010000289.1, on the reverse strand, counting down.
GAGAAACGGCGGTGAGTTCAGAAAGAATCATTTCGATCAAAAATATTGAAAGGGGCAAAGGTAACGAATTGAACGGTGGGAGTGCTTAACTTGCGGGCATGGATTCGCAACAAAAAGAGCGAGTGCATCATCATCCGGCGACAGCCGCCGAAAGAAGCAGGAATTAAAGCGAAAGGGAATGAAAATACATGCAATAGAAACGGGCAATTTTAAACTTGATGGAGGTGCCATGTTCGGCGTGGTGCCCAAGTCAATATGGCAACGTACCAATCCGGCCGATGATAACAACATGTGCACATGGGCTATGCGATCGTTGCTGATTGAAGATGGAAACAGGCTGATGCTTGTGGATTGCGGAATAGGTGACAAGCAAGACGAAAAGTTCTTCAAGCATTATTACTTGCATGGTCCGCATTCACTCGATGGCTCCTTGAAGCAGCTTGGCTTTCATCGAGACGACATTTCGGATGTTTTTTTGACGCACTTGCACTTCGACCATTGCGGAGGCGCCATTGGCTACGATGCATCTAAAGACAGGTATGAGCCAACCTTCAAAAATGCTCAGTTTTGGAGCAACGAGTTGCATTGGAAATGGGCCACAGAACCCAATCCGAGGGAGAAGGCTTCTTTTTTGAAAGAGAACATTCTACCTATTGAAGAAAGTGGACAACTAAAGTTTGTGCCGCGTGAGGTAGACAGGACTAAAGCAGTTTTTTCAGGAGTGGATGTATTCTTTGCGGATGGACATACAGAAAGCCAGATGCTGCCGATGATTCAAGCAGGGGACAAAACGGTGGTGTTTATGGCCGACTTGCTGCCGAGTACCGGACATATACCGCTTCCGTATGTGATGGGGTATGATACTCGACCCTTGCTTACACTGACTGAAAAGGAAAGGTTTTTAAACGAGGCCGCCGATCGTGGTTATATTTTGTTTTTAGAGCACGATTCGGTGAATGAAGTTTGTACCGTTGAGCACACCGAAAAAGGAGTTAGATTGAAAGAAAGTGGGAAATTGGTTGATTTTATTTGATTGAATATCAGTCATATATAAAATTTTTTGAGAAAAAATGATTTTTTTTGAAACCTTTCATTCGCTCCTTCGGTAAAAGACCTTGTAGAATGTTTCATAGAAGCTCTACACAGGCAAAAGTTAAGCAAGCAAAGCAATCTCACCCTTGAGAAATTAAAAGACCCGGGCGCGGGTCTTTTTTTTTGTTGGTGTATTTCAGCGTAAATGTGACCTAAGTCATATTGTGGAGCAAGTGGGTATGAATACCTTTGCGGTATGGCGCTGAAAGGAACTAAGCTTTATTCAATACTCGCGTTTCGTTGTCCGAAATGCCACACGGGTCGTTTGTTTGTAGATCCTAATCCATATCAATTTTCGCAGATGACGACCATGCACGACAAGTGTTCTTGTTGCGGCGAGGATTACAAACGTGAGCCTGGCTTTTATTTTGGAGCTGCGTATGTGAGTTACGCGTTGACCGTGGCTTTATGGGTTGCGGTATTGGTAGCGCTAATCACATTTGATGCGTTGGGATGGATTGAGTTTGCGTTTTTTGAGAACCCGGCGATGTTTTTAACTACGGGTGTAGTGACCTTGATATTGTTGCTGCCGGTGCTGTTTCGTTTGTCGCGGTCGATTTGGATCAATTTGTTTGTGAAATACGACAAGACCAAGGGGTGCGACACACCTACCAAATGATTTCGTCTTCTTTTCCTTTGTTCATGACCGTGCTTTGAGCGCGAATGGATGCTGCGTGGAGGATTTCGAGGAAATTCTGCACGAATTCTTTATCGAGGTTCATCGCTTCGGCCCATTCCATGCGGCTTTTCAAGATCTCTTTCCAGCGTTCAAGCTGTAAAATGGTGAGGTCGTTGGTGCGCTTGTAGGTGCCGATTTCTTCAATGACATCCATACGTTGAGCGATGAATTTTAGGATTTGTTCATCGATAGCGTCGATGCGGGATCTCAGGTTGCTGAGCGATTGTGAGATACCGGGGTCTGATGTGCTTGTATTGCGGATTTCGAGAGCATCAACTAGGCTATCGAAAGCTTCGGGGGTTACTTGTTGAGCGGCATCACTCCATGCCAGATCAGGCGTTGGGTGAGTTTCGATCATTAGACCGTGCATGCCGAGATCCATGGCTTTTTGAGCGATGGGCAGTAAGAGATCACGTTGTCCGCCGATGTGGCTTGGGTCGCAAAACACGGGAAGTTCAGGGAGCATCGACATGAGGGATATGGGGATTTCCCACATGGGTGCATTGCGGTAGGTATCAGAGCCGTAGTGCGAAAATCCGCGATGCATGGCTGCGAGGCGGTTGATGCCTGATAGGGCAAATCGTTCAATGGCTCCGAGCCACAGTTGAAAGTCGGGATTGATGGGGTTTTTGACGATGACTGGTACGTCGACTCCCTTCAAAGCATCGGCGATTTCCTGCACTGAGAATGGATTCACTGTGGTGCGCGCTCCTATCCAAAGCACATCTACACCTGCGTTGAGAGCGGCTTCTGCATGAGCGGCATTGGCTATTTCTGTAGTTACGGGCAATCCATTGGCGTGTCCGGCTTCTACCAGCCATTTCAGCGCGGGTTCTCCTATTCCTTGGAAAGAACCTGGTCGGGTGCGTGGTTTCCATATACCGGCGCGGAACAGGCTCACTTTTCCTGTTTTCGCGAGTGCTTGGGCGGTGGTGTGCACCTGTTCAGGGGTTTCAGCACTGCACGGACCGGCAATTATGAGCGGTTTATGTTGACGTATGGGCCAATCAGCCAGGGGACGAATAGCTATTTCCATGAATACATAACAATGTGCAGAGGTGAAGGTTGCAAAGGTATGAAATGGGAATGGAACTAGCGTCAGACCTGTTAGTGTGGGGGGATGGAGTGAGGATGGTTTGAAAATCAGTTTTGAGGTCAGTCCTCAAAACTGATTTGGTACCCAGAACTGGATTCGAACCAGCACGCCCGAAGGCACAGCCGCCTGAAGACTGCGCGTCTACCAATTTCGCCACCTGGGTAGGTGATTGTAATAAAAAAATGGAAAGTGCCCAGGGCGGGACTCGAACCCGCACACCCTTTCGGACACATGGCCCTCAACCATGCCTGTCTACCAATTTCAGCACCTGGGCAGGTGCCTCGTCATGAGTGGGGAGTTTGATTCATCGATTGCCCAACTCAACCGAGGCGTCGACATCGGCGGAGCGGCGAACCGGAATGGTTTGACATCCTGACCATGCCGAGATCAATTCTGTAAGAAAAAGAAAGGCAGTTTCGTTAACCTGCCTTTTTGTTGTGACCCCGCTGGGATTCGAACCCAGGACCCATACATTAAAAGTGTATTGCTCTACCAGCTGAGCTACGAGATCCTACCCTTTGTTTAGGGGCTGCAAATATACAGGACTTTGAATTAATTCTGCAACAGTTTTAGCAAAAAACCGCAAATTAGCGTCTTGTCTTCTGATTATCAGGTTATTCCACGATTGGAACGCGTTTAAATTCCTTGTTTGGATCGAACAAAAGGCGGTATGTTGCGAGGGTACGATAACGTTCAGCGCCGAGATTTTCGGCTACGTGAATCATTTTCGGATTAAAATCACCGATCCAGGTGAGGGTAGTAGTGTGGTATCGGTTCAAAGAAACGATGTTGTCTTCGGTCCATTTGATCATGGCCCCTTCAAGGCCTTGTCCGTGGTAGGCACGATCCACACCGAAAACGATTCCGACCATGATTTTCGGCGTTCGGCGCCATTTGTGGTACAAGAATTTCAGTTTACCGATCCAATTCAGGTTCCCGTTTACATGCCGGAATATTTCATTCAGCTCGGGTATGTTTACGTAAAAGGCAACGGGTTTATCGTTGTGGTAAACGAAAACAATGATATCACGGTCGATGACCGGTTTCAAGCTTTGGATTATTTTCTTCGCTTGTGCTTCGGGCATGGGTTTGAATCCATGATGTCCGCCCCAAGCATTGTTATAAACCGTTCTAAAATCGTTAGCCAGTTGCTCCCAGGAGTGCTGCCGTACGTTTGAAATTCGGAATTCCGGGTTTTTCATCAGTGCGTTGTATTTCCGAACGAATACATCTTGCGCTGGTACGTGGAGATCGCGCCAATAAACGAATTGGTTGTAATACAGCTGGAAACCGTAGTGCTCGAACAATTGCTTGTAATATGGCGGGTTGTAATTCAGTGCATAGGAACCAAGGTCGGTGAAATTGTCGATCAGCAGTCCCCAAAAGCGGTCTTTCTCCCCAAAGTTAATGGGGCCATCCATCGCTTCCATTCCCTCGGCGAGGAGCCAATTTTTGCAGGCATCAAAAAGAATGTTGGCTGCCTCTTGATCGTCTACACATTCAAAGAAACCCATGCCTCCGGTAGGCTGTTCCATTCCGTTGGAGTATTTAGGCATCACAAACGCTGCTACTCTCCCAATGGGTTTGCTGCTTGCGTTGTACAGTACCCATCGAATGGCCTTCCCATCCTTAAAAAAGCGGTTTGAAGCGGGGTTGAATACTTTCTGGATGTCTTGCTTGAGGTGAGGAATCCAGTTCTTGTCGCTCTTATAGATGGATCTCGGCAAGTCCAGAAAGTCTTTTTCCAAAGCAGGGGTTTCAACAACCAGAAGTTTCATAGAGGGTATATTGGCGGTGCAAAATACGTGAATAGGAATGGAAAGTGGAATGTTGCAATCGTTAAAAGGACTAAATGGTGCATTCAATCGCGGAAAAGACTGGAATTACTGACTCAACTGGAATGAAAATGCTATTTTTGAAACTTGAGGCAACCATTGTGAACAAGGTTGCATCATACATAAAAACCTGTAACCCAACACAAGATGAAACAGTTTTGGACCGTACTGGGAGCCGTTTTGGTTGTATCGTTATCGAACGCCCAAGAAACTGGAAATGAGCGACTTTTAGCTGCTTACACTCCTACGGAACTATCCGCTATGTCGGAAGAAGAAGTGAACGAACGCGCTTATTGGTCAACCCATGGATGGCAGTTTATTGTTGATGCGAAATTGACGGAGGATATGCTGGATATCACAGAGTTGACGCCAAAAGGGTCTACACCTGTTTTAACAGCCGAGAATTTCTCTGTTGAAACATTCAACCCACTTCTTTACAATGTGGTATTGTCAGAAGATAAGCCAACGTACTACAGGGTTGGAAATCAAGGTGTTCTATTCTTCTTCAGCTCTTCACGCTTCTCAGTGTTGAACAGCAGAAACAATACAAACCAGGCCGCCGCCGCAAAACGTCAAGCCAAATGAAGAAGTTAGTTTTCGCTTTATTGTTGCTCTTGTCGTCGTTGGCACATGCGCAGGAAACGTCGATCGCGGGTGCTGATTACACTGGTTGTACGGGCTTTTTGGTGGATGCCGGATTGAGTGCATCTGATTATGGTCCCAATGAAAACCATACCATCACCATCTGTGCTGAGGCTCCTGAAACGGTGATCAACCTTTACTTCAACTTGTTCGACTTGGGACTGGCGATCAAATCATTATTTACGATGGCCCTGATACCGGCTCTCCAGTGATTGGTACGTATACAGCTTTCGACTTACAAGCCGACAACGTTTTTAGTTCGGAGGCCAACACTAGTGGTTGTTTGACGGTAAATTTCACCTCAGATGGTGCTGACCACGGAAACTTTGTTGCTGAGATATCATGTGGATTCCCATGTGAACCGCCATTTGCTATTGTGAACTCTGACGGTGGAATGCCTGTGTTGGCATGCCAAGATGAAGAATTGTCTTTCGATGCGTTTCAATCTACCGTTGCCGATGGATTTCAGATTATTTCCTACGAATGGGACATGGGGAATGGTGATGTTATCACAACCACGGTGCCGGAGATCAACTACACATATGACGAAGCTGGCGGTTATAAAATTCAGCTTTCAGTTATTGATGACAACGACTGTGAGAACGTAAATCTTACGGATTTCGTTGTGATGGTTTCTACGGATCCTGATTTTACTGGAACTTCACAGGATATTGAAATTTGTGTCGGACAAGAAATCGACCTGACTGGAGTGGTAACAGGCACGCTGTGGGATGGTTCACCATCTGCTAACTTGGGTGGGTTGCTCTTTATTCCAGACGATCAAACTACGTGCTTTGAGAGTTCCATCACGTTTACGAATTACTCACCGGGCCAAACCTTGGAGAACATCTCCGATATCGAAGATATTTTCATCAACTTCGAACACTCGTTCATGGGCGACTTGACGATTTCGATTATTTGCCCGAACAACCAATCGCTGGCCTTGCACCAACAAGGTGGAGGTGGAACCTTCTTGGGGATTCCTGTGGATGATGATGGACAACCCAATGCGCAAGGTGTTGGATTTGACTATTGGTGGGCTCCAGATGCAACGAACGGAACATGGGCTGAAGAAGCAGCTTTTACTGGAACCCTGCCCTCTGGTACCTATTCTGCAACTCAACCTTGGGACTTGTTGCTAGGTTGTCCGCTCAATGGAGATTGGACCATCGAAATATGCGACTCTTGGGGTTCAGATAATGGTTTCATCTTCGACTGGACCATCAATTTCAATCCAGAACTATTGGCTGACCCAATCATCTTCACACCGACATTTGGAGCGGCTTGTGATTCAACGTTTTGGACAAACAATACATGGGTAACGAACACATCTGCTGATTGCAATGAGATTACTGTTTTTCCTACGGCAGTGGGAGTTCAGGAGTACATATTTACGGCAACTGACAACCATGGATGTACATACGAGCAGCCTGTTACGGTTACCGTTGTTCAAGGTCCAATTGCAGCATCTGTTGCACCGGCCTATTACTGTGGCTCTCCGATCTCGTTGAACGGCTCAATCACCAACCCTGCTGTGGGTGAACAGTATGTTTACAACTGGGAACCGCAAGGATTGGTAGCCAATCCAAACGCAGCCAATACTACCGCGAGTGGTATCTCTGAAGCAACAACATTTACGTTGACTGTTTATCCTGTTGGTGCACCTGAATGTGCTTCATCGTCATCCGCTACCGTAAATATGCCACCGGTGCCTGTGGTGTACGCTCCAGATACCTTGTTGAACTGCGCCGGTGAGATGACCCTTTTGCAAGCACCTGATCAAAGCATTGATGGTGAGTATGAATACGAATGGGAATACTTCAACGAGCAAACAGGCAACTTTGAATCATTTGACACCAATATTTGGACTGAAGTAGAAGAGGCTGGTTTGTACCAATATACGGTGACCATGACTGAGCCTTGTGTAACAACCCTAAGTTCTACCTATTTTGTTGAGCTTATTACTTGCGAGATTGGCTTCATTCCAAACGTGATTTCACCAAACAACGATAAACTCAACGATGCGTTTTACATTGACGGATTGCAGTATTTCTCAGGC
>JBJOIB010000288.1:0-3383 GCA_046047375.1 Bacteroidota bacterium | reverse complement strand
TCAACAAGGCTCTCGCAATGGCTACGCGTTGCTGTTCTCCACCAGATAATTCATGCGGCATCTTAAATCCTTTGGTTTGTAGCCCCACATGGAACAACACCTGATCTATGCGAACGTCCATTTCTTTTTTGGAAGTCCAGCCCGTGGCTTTCAGAACAAATTTCAAGTTGTCATAAACCGTGCGATCTGTAAGCAATTCGAAATCCTGAAAAACGATGCCTAGTTTGCGACGGAGAAAGGGGATTTGCTTTTGCTTCAACTGGGTCAGATCATAGCCACACACAAAGCCATTTCCGCGTTCCAGAGGTAACTCAGCATAAAGTGTTTTCAGCAATGAACTTTTGCCGCTGCCCGTTTTACCTACTAGATAGATGAATTCACCTGGTTCGATGCGCAAATGAACATCGGTTAGAACGATGTTATCGTATTGTGCAATGGTGGCATTTTCAATATGTACGATGGCTTCCATAATCCGAAAGTACCTGTAAATGTGGGTTGTTTGGAAGGCGATGTGTGGAATTATAAACAGTCACATGCGCATACCGCCAGATATCAATACAAATGCAATCGAAGCGCTAAGGTTTGTCGGTGCAAAGAATCATACCATTGATCCATTGGTAGATCGCCTTGAATCACACTTGTTACGCCAAAGCCATACACCAAATCAAGCAGGTACTTTCCCATCCCGATACGCACTGGATAAGAAATACCGAGGTCTGCTCGTGGATAGTAGCTGGATTCGGTTGGACGATTGTCACTCAAAACCGGAACATTAAAAATCACAGAAGGCCCCGCAAACACACTTAACTTATTGTTTGCGAGTGAATTGGGGAACATTACGTGCAAGTTAACTTCCGAACTAAGCTTGTACAATGATTGCGTTTCGGTGTTGATTGGACTGGTTCTGTATGTAACCGAGCCAGGGGTCATTGCCATAATCAATCCAGGTCGAAAAGCTACGTTTTTTTTGAGATTGACAAAAAGCGAAAAGCCGAATGAGGCGCCTATTCCGGGTGAAACAGAGGCATCCAAAAAAGAAGCCAATGCCGTATCTGATGGCGCTACTTTGCCAGTGAAAAAGACACTTTCTATCCCTGCTTGAAAGCCAAAGAGCAAGGGTTTAGGTTGTTCTGCTTGTTCGGTTTGATCTTGTCCGAAGGATAAAAAAGTCAAAAGCAGGAAGAGAGGAATCGTGATTAGTTTGAGCATGGGCGAATGTACAGACGTTCAAGAAATTAGTGAAATGAGGGTGTCACAAGATTTCAACAAAAAAGCGTCATTATCATTTGATAAAGACGCTTTTTCAGAGTTTTCAATTGGTATTGAAGGCGAAAAAAGGAATCACCTCCGCATGGATGATGAGTGAGAAGTATTTCTACTTTATCGCAAATTCTGCATCACCAATTCGCTTGTTGATTTCAAATTCAGTCACCTCAAAAACGTATTCTTGTCCGGCTACCGACTGCTTTGTTTTCGAAGGCAAGGTGTATCCTGAAACGGTCTTGTATTCGAGGTAATCAACCACCACTGTCATTGGTCCTTGTGGAGTTTCAGTGGTTTGTTCAGAGCGAATTTGTTGCCCGGTTTCAGCGTCAAAATACATCGACGATTTCACTGTTTCGCCTTTTACAACATCCACCACATAGGTGTTTTTACCATCTATTGTGGTCATCCCTTTGAGCACCAGGTTAACCCCGTGGGTAGAAGGTCTGCTCATAAACAACATGTCTGCTTCTCTTTTCAGATCAGCAAGGTCTTCTTCCGACATAGGAGATGATTGACCCATTTGTTGTTGCACGCCCTTGTCTCCATCGAGGATGGTATTCGAGAAAACCTGCGGCCCCATGGAAATGGTCATGACCATTTTGTTGTTATCCTTCATCTTGCGCACAAGCTCTAGAGTCATAGGGCCTGCGAGCATGTTTCCACGCTCTACGAGGGTGTTGAGTTTTTGAAGCAAGGTCAAGCCTCCCATCGAATCAAAGTACTTAGCTGCGATGGTCTCAACGGTTACACCAGCTGGGGCTGGAGCAAGGTCAGACCATGGGTTTCCGTACATATCGAGGAAGGTTACTTCACCTGTTCCGGCGAACTTTGCAAGCTTGTCGGCCACAACATCTTTATTTCCAACAACGGTGATGTTTAGGTTTTCCGGCTTAAGGTATTTCTTGGCTACGCGCAACACGTCATCAGCAGTTACTGCTTCCAACTTCGAGAGGTAGGTAGCATAATAGTCCTTCGGTAGTTGATTGAGTTCGATGTTCAAAGCGAAGTTTGCAATGGTTTGCGGACTTTCTAGGCTTCGAGCGAAGTTTCCGTTCATGAAGTTTTTGATGAACTTCAACGTGCTATCGGCAACACGTTCTTTGGTCATCCGATCAATTTCGTATAGGAATTCAGTGATAGCGCTGTCGGTTACTTCGTTGCGCACACTCGCAGTGGCATTGAATTGTCCGATTACGCGATCAGGGCTCACTGAAGAACGCGCTCCATAGGTGAAGGCCTTATCTTCACGAAGGTTCTGCATCAATCGACCTCCAAAAACACCGCCTCCTAGAATGTTGTTCATTACGCTAACAGCAATGGCGTCAGGGTGTCCGGGTGTGAGTTCAACGGTATGACAAATGTTGATTACAGACTGAACAGCGCCTTTAAGAGGAACAAAAACCACGCGATTCTTATCAGGGTTTTGCGGGGTTGGGTAGTTCGGACGAGGTGTTTCACCTGCTTTCCAGCTGCCGAAATACTTGTTCGCTTGAGCTTTGGCTTGTTCTGATGTGATATCACCTACAATAACCAGGTATGAAATGTTTGGTTTGAAATAAGTGCGGTAGTAATGGGCCAAGTCATCACGCGTGATGGCGTTGGTGGTAGCTTCTGTAGCTTGCTCACCGTATGGATGCTTGATTCCGAACGCAGCTACTTGCGCGATACCGCTGCTGATTTGGTCTGCGCTTGTTTTAGCAGATGCAAGACCTGAAAGCGTTTGTTTCCGCAATTTCTCCAACTCTTCTTCTGGAAAAGTTGGGTTCATGAGCACATCAGCCATGATTTCAAGCAAGGCATCGCTGTGCTTGGTAAGCGAGGATCCTGAAATACCTGTTGAGCTGGTATTCAAGGAAGCGCCAATAAAATCAATGGCCTCATCAATCTGCGCTTTGTTGCGTTTGGATGTTCCTGAGCGGAGAAGATCCCCTGTCATGCTCACATATCCAGCTTTGCTGCCTTCGAAAATAGGTCCTCGGTCGACGGTCAAACGGTACGAAACACGCGGCAATTTATCGTTTTGAACCACAATAACACGCAATCCATTGTCGAGGGAAAACATGTCATACTGTCCAATGGAAATCGCTGGTGCAGGACCCGCTGCAGGAGCCTTGCTG
>JBJOIB010000287.1:0-2678 GCA_046047375.1 Bacteroidota bacterium | reverse complement strand
TCCAATTCAGTGAATGCTCACCCACTAGAGATATTTCTTGTTATTTCCATGGCAGGTTCATTGGCTGGTATCGGTGGAATGGTCGTTGCTGTGCCTGTTTATTCCTTCTTACGCATCATTGCCAAGGAGTTTTTATCGGAATTTAAGCTCGTTCGCGGATTGACTCGCAACGCCTGATTGCTTGTTTTGCAGGCAATGGGCTACTATTCATTGCATTACGCTTTTTCTCAATCTTTCCGCGAAATATTCGTTCCAAACCGCAAGGAATGTGTACTTTTGACTCCCGTATCAAGGTTTTTGATTCGGGAAAATGAAGCACTCTACTAAGTACATCTTTGTTACCGGAGGGGTTACCTCCAGTCTAGGCAAAGGAATTATTTCAGCATCACTTGCGAAACTTCTTCAAACGCGGGGATTCCGTGTAACGATTCAAAAATTGGATCCCTACATCAACGTGGATCCGGGAACCTTGAATCCATACGAGCATGGAGAATGCTACGTTACCGACGACGGTGCAGAGACCGATTTGGACTTAGGGCATTACGAGCGTTTCTTGAATGTTCCCACCTCTCAGGCCAACAACATTACTACCGGACGGATTTACCAATCGGTGATCAATAAAGAGCGGAAGGGTGAGTACCTCGGAAAAACAGTTCAGATTATTCCGCACATCACCGATGAGATCAAGCGCTGTGTGCATATTCTAGGTACGAAAAGTGAATTCGACTTCGTGATAACCGAAATTGGAGGCACTGTAGGAGACATCGAATCGCTCCCATACATTGAAGCGGTTCGTCAGATGAAATGGGAAAAGCCTGGCGACGTGCTAGTTGTGCACCTCACCTTGATTCCGTACCTAGCAGCTGCAGGAGAGTTGAAAACAAAACCCACCCAACACAGTGTGAAGCAACTATTGGAATTCGGAGTGCAACCGGATATCCTGGTTTGTCGCACAGAACACGAGCTTACTCCGCCTGTTCGCACCAAAGTAGCACGCTTCTGCAACGTGGCGCCCAATGCGGTGATTCAAAGCATTGACGCCGATACCATTTACGACGTTCCGCTACTCATGCAGCAGGAGAAGTTCGATGAAGTGGTGCTCGAAAAATTGGGAATTAAAAGCAAGAAAAAGGCTGATTTGCGCAAGTGGAATCAGTTTTTGGATCGGTATAAACACCCGAAGTCCAAAGTGCGCATCGGCCTGGTTGGGAAGTACGTTGAGCTGAAAGACAGCTATAAATCTATAGCTGAAGCGTTTAACCACGCCGGCGCTGCGAATGAAGTGAAGGTAGAGATTGAGTGGATACACAGCGAAAACATCAACGAGCGGAATGTGAAGGAGGTCATCGGCTCTTTGGATGGTGTGCTCGTAGCACCCGGATTCGGCTCACGCGGAATTGATGGAAAAATTGAAACGATTCGGTTTGCTCGTGAGAACAACATTCCTTTCTTCGGTATTTGTCTGGGAATGCAGATTGCAGTCATTGAGTTTGCTCGCAATGTGCTCGGATGGAGCGACGCCCATTCCACGGAGATCAAGGAGTACACTCCTTACCCTGTGATCAGCCTTATGGCTGAACAAAAGTCGATTACCAACCTCGGCGGCACCATGCGTTTAGGGGCCTATCCGTGCAGGTTGAAAAAAGACACACTGGCTTTCAAAGCCTACGGACAAGAAGAGATTGAAGAACGTCACAGACACCGTTTTGAGTTCAACAACGACTACCTACAACAATTTGCTGATGCGGGTATGATTGCCACCGGTATCAATCCTGAAAGCAACCTTGTGGAAATTGTGGAAATCAAAAATCACCCATGGTTTGTTGGCGCCCAGTTTCACCCGGAGTACAAAAGTACCGTTGAACGTCCACACCCGTTGTTCATTGCCTTTGTGAAAGCTGCACGCAAGCACGCATCGCCGTAATTGATTTTGTTTTTTGTGCTGAACGCACCGATGTAGCCTCTGCTTCGTTGAGTTGAAGAGCTTTTCCATCGGAGCTGCCAGCGACACAAAAAACTACAACTCTTCAGGTCGATAGAAATCTGTTTCTGACCGAATGAAAAACGTGTAAAAGAAGGCGAAGAAAACCACCCCGGACTGCACCTCTAGGAAGCTTTCAAAAAGCATATTCAGCGCACAAAGCATGAGGAAAGAAGTGAAGAGAAAATCTCGCTTCAAGAGCGCCACGCGCAGCCCAGAGATGAACAACAAAAGCATAATGAGCATACCTAACCAGCCGAATTCAACAGCAGATTGTAGAAACTGGTTGTGTGGATTCAACTCCTTTTTGTACGCGTAGTTTTCACCCTCTTCGAGGTATACTTTTTTCAATTCATTGGTAACATCGCCGGTTCCAACTCCTTCCGGATGCTCGAATAATACTGAAAGTGCTGCCTTCCATGCTACCACACGACCTGATGAAGAAGATTCGGCGGGTACCTCATCATTGGCAGCCACTTGTGCCGCAGTATTTACCTCTTCCAATCGGCGCTTTGCATCGGGCGAAAGCCCTACTATCGAGGTAAAAAGGGCTGTATTCAGCAAAAGATAAACAATGGCGTGAATCACCTTTTTCTTTCGAATCAACAGCAGCGTTACCAGCATGAGCGCGAGCAAAGCCCCTAGGTAGCCAGCTTTGGAAGAAAGCAATGCAATGTGTACAATGAGTAAACCCGAG
>JBJOIB010000286.1:0-2620 GCA_046047375.1 Bacteroidota bacterium | reverse complement strand
AAAAGCGCGGTTTCAAGGGAATTGAGATATTCCAAACGTGGATTTAGATGGTGCTTGGCTGAAGGTCTGACGTTGGCATTTCAATGTCCTTTCCAAATCTTACGATGCAGTGCCATAAATACTTCAGCATTTGCAACTGTTGATGCTCACAGTTCATCTGTTTCGAGGCTTCGCCAATTAGATACGCGTTCAGTTTCCCATCGACACCTAATTTCTCCGCCACGGATGGTATTTCGGGGCCTCTAAAGTTGTTCGGAAATCTCGACACATCCAATTCCAAGCCTGAATTCCATATCAATTCGATTGCGTATTTTTCACATAGCTCTTCGAACCGATTAGCGGTGTTGGTGCCTCGGTAGGATGAATCAGCAACTAAGCTATCGACATCGTCATGGAGAAAAACATCACCATGCACTTGCGCTTCAATGTAAAAGTCCAGATTATTTGAGTTTTTTCTCAGGTTTTTAGCGGAAATGGGATCAGGTAGGATGCGGATCATCAAATCCAGAAAATCACTTACCATCATGTCCTTCTCTCCCAAGGCCGTCCCCCTTGTGAACACGTCGTTCAGCACTGCTGCGTGAATCAGATGAAAGTCTTCAATCGTTCCTAACGCCGTGGGTGAATCGTAGGAATCGCCATAGCAAAAAGTAGCTCTATTCTTTACTTCCGGCTTCAGCAAGAAATAACACGAGCCAAACCTGGGCGATGGTCCGTGGTTCGTCTTTGTAAGGTTCAAAGAACCATATTTTGGTCTTTCTGCCGGCTTTGCCAAGCGATAGGCTCCCTTAAAAATCTCCTGCTCCCATATATCGCGATTTCCACCCGTGTATGCCGAAACACTCCCAGCAGAGATATTTGTCTCAAATTGGTTTTTGTACGTTCCTGTCAGAAGCATTCCATCCAACACATCCATGTTCGTTGAAAAAATACGATCGGGATGAAAATGCAACGCAATGCGTGCATGCCTGACTACAAGGTCGCAGTAGTCCTTAAAAACGTTCCTCGCAATGTTCGATTGATGCAGAATCATCGCTGTTGTATCCATGCATCTATCCTTTCGTGCTGCAGCGTAATCCGATACCTCTTGGATGGCCCTGTGCTGTGATTCAGATAATTTCATTTTGCATGGACTAGTTGAACTTTGTGTGTATCAGATCATTTTTGGAACCTACAATTCATTTAGACTACTAGGCTCAGTAGTTTCCCCCGGGTAGCATAGATATGATAATAGACCGTCGAAAGGATCATTAAAGGATCAATATCGCCTGCACTCACATTGACTTCGAAATCATTCTTGTTATCTAAAACGACAACCAGATCATTGCCTGTGTCATCCGTCAATCTTGTTCCAATTTTAAACCATCTTCCCTTGATTTCAAATTCGGAATTATTTTCCATGTTTATGATCTCAGCTCCACCCCAAAGCTTGTCGAACTTAAACGTTAACAGGGCTTTGCCATTTTCATTCAAGACAATGTCTTTATTCTCGGTTTGGATTGCTTCAAAGACTTTGTTTCCGATGTGGATATCCGCATCCGTTATGTTTCGGAATTTAATTTCGGAAAACACATTTTCTCCTAAACTCACTTTGAAGGTATTCCCTTCGCTCAATACAGTTAACTTATCCACTTTAGATATTTAGAGATTTATTGTTCCCATCGAGTCCGGCGCATGATGAGCAAAAAACTGCGATGTGCTGGATCTGAACCAACCGGGCGGAACTCAAGCGCGGCGATGTCTATTTCAAATGTACGCAATAAAACGTGGATAATGGAAGGGGGGGGATGGTTTGACGGTTTTGCTATGGCATGTGGGGTTTTTGAAAACGCGGATCTAACTTTCGGTCACTTGTATGAATCTAGTTATCAACGACTGACAAACCGGCGTTGGATAAAACAACCACCTGTTTTACACAATAATATCTGGGTAAGGAGGGGGATGGTTTGACGTTTGGCAGCTACCAGCAGTCGGTGACTTCTGGCACTACTGTTCAAATATTTCCCTGAACTCTCTTCAAGCGCAAATCTTCTATAAACCACTGAACCGCCAATTGCTAGTAGGTGCTGTTATACGATGTTCTAATGGCAAGTACATTGTTCAATTACACCATGACTTTTTCTTCTTCTAAGTTTACCCAAGAAATTGTATTGGTATCGATATGCTTCACCAAACTGCCCATAGGATGAGTTATTTTCTTTCCAGATATAGCTAGATTCAATGATCCATATAGACTTCTTTGTTCTAAACCTACCTGAAATTGTCCATCCACTTTTGATCAATGAATCTTGATTTGAGATTAACATTGGGCCTCGATAATGAGAACATTTGTACATAGTGTAAAACGATGAGGCATTGTCTGACACTTCAATTTTTTTCCAAAATATTCGATCGAGGTGTTTTAAGTACCAAAATTCCAACTTTACCAAGCTATGTTCAATTTCAAAAGAAATTTCTGATGCTATCACATTTAGTGAATCATATCGAAATGCAATGTCGTTGAAAAGGATATTAGTAGGCGAATTCTGGAGTAGCCGAATAATGGAATCACCATAGCTTACCAGAACATTCTTATTAGAAAGATAAACGGTGACAGGATTGTCATTCATCTTGCGATTAT
>JBJOIB010000285.1:0-3221 GCA_046047375.1 Bacteroidota bacterium | reverse complement strand
CCACCGCCAACGATTACGACACGTGGCAAACTACTAATGGGGATATTCACAGGCTAAATACTATCTTTTGTTTCTGTTTCCATGCCGTCTCGCTATCTTTGCTTTACCATGCAGAAATTTAAAGCTTCATCAGACGGCACGCTTTTACAGGCGGTAATGACGGGTATGCAATTCGGATCCGCCAGCAAAGGTCGCAAAGTCATCAAGAACGGTCACGTAAAGGTAGGGGGGAAGGTGATAACTATTCCCACATTTATTGTAAAAACTGACATGCTTGTTGAAGTGCATAATGAATCGCAAATATACTTCACGAATGTCAAGAGCATTTCGTTTACGATTCTATATGAAGACAATGACCTACTTGCGTTTGAAAAGCCTGCTGGATGGTTGACAGCATCACCGGATCCCAAAAAGCGCACAGCTTTTTCAGTGGTGAAGAACTGGATGCTAGGGCGTGAGCAAGGGTTGAAAGAAGTATATTTCATCAATAAATTACCGAAAGATGCTTCGGGAATTGTGCTGATTGCAAAAAACAGTTTGACGAGAAAATTGCTTCAGGATGCCTGGAACAAAATGCCTAAACGCTATTACCTTTTGGTGCAAGGCCAATTGAAAGAGGATGGTGTTTTCGGCAGGAAGAAAAAGCATGATGATGAAGGATTGATGGTTCCTTACCGGCTAATGAATCAGGGAGTAGGTTACGCCATGGTGCGATTTGAAATGTTGAAAGAACAATTCAGTGAACTGCTTTCATTTTTAGAGAGTGAAGAGTTGAAAGTACCGGGCTATGCGCGAAGAGGAAAGGCAGATCGTTCTTTGGGACGTCTTGGTTTGCATTTTTTCTCCATCGATTTGGTGCTGCGAGATGGAAAACCACTCAAAATCAAAACACAGGTTCCCCGCGATTTTCTAAACCTTGTAAAGAAGAATTTAATTAAGCCATGAGCATTTTACAAGTGGATACCGCACGAGTGGTTTCCGGACATGATTCTCTTTTTGATCAGATCAACACCTTAACGATAGTAGTTGTGCTGATGGTAGTGGTGGGGGCTTTTTTGTTGGTTCGAGGTGTGAAAAAAGAAAAGAAGTAAATGTCGGGTGTTTCGCGGAAATGCCTTGAATGTGGGCATTGGAATGATGGGGGCTCAAGCCATTGCACGCAATGTTCGAAGCTTATTGACCCCGTTCAACTGCAGCAAAATCGCCTAGAAGAGAAGCGACTAAGGGAACAAACACCGCCTAGCTGGCTTGATCAGCTAATAGATCGCACCAAACAAAGTAAGAACCCATTTGTAATTGCTGCTGTGGCCCTTCTCCGTGCGGCTTGGTTTGTTTATTGGGTAGTTATCACGTTCATTATTTGGCTTGTGGCCGCAACTCCCGGGTAGATGAATTTTAATCGCATCGATTTTAATGTGATGCTGGCTGTGTATTTTCTCTACAAACAATCCGCATCATTGATAGGCTTCCCTCTGCTTATCACATCCTATTTTGCTGATATTTTGGCTTTGCCTATTATTCTCGCTATTGCAGAAGATGTTCTTCGCTTGTTTTACGGCGATTATTTTCGCCTCACCCGGCGGATGGTTATTGCCACAGCGTTGTATGTAGGTGTTATGTTCGAATGGCTGTTGCCTCGTTATGGAATTGGGGGAACAGCCGATGTTCTCGATGTGGTTTGTTACCTTTTTGGAGCGCTGTTCTTTTTGTTTCTAAAAAAGGAAACCGCCCCGAAGGGCGGTGATGTAGTAATTGATTAATCTGCCGGTATGTTGACCGGTATTATCGTTTGCATTCAAATTGAATGCGTGTTTTCTCCTTAAATGTAACTGCTGTCTTTCAGCCAGTCACGCAGCGCTAGTCGTTCAGTTCCTGCCAATTGGCGGAATGCTTTTCTTAGTTCTTTTCTGAAAAGAATTGGGTCAAAACTTACTTTTCCCAAAACAGTCTTATAGTACTCCAACATATCAAACCCTTCTTATCGTTACTTTATCCGTTCTGGTTCTCAGTGAGACTGTTTCATTGTTTACAACCACATTTACGGAAGGGGTAGAGATCAGGTTTCAGTTCACCTTCAAAAAATTTTCAGACTGTTCAATCGATTCCATTATCTGGTTGAGAATGTGTTCAATAGGTTGTTCAAAGTCAATGTTTAATGGAGCTTTTACGGTCATTCGAAGAGGGACTCCTTTCTTTTTTTTCTTGAGTCCTTTTTTGTCGAATGCACGTCGAAAGCCATCGATAACAATAGGAACCACAATGGGATTTGTGTTGCGAATAATGTGAGCTGTGCCTTTGCGGCCTTCCACGAAAGGTTTTGTTGTTCCTTGTGGAAATGAGATGACCCAACCTGCAGACAGGGCGGTGTAGATTTTTTCTGTATCGTTGGTATCAACCGGTCTATTGGTGTCTTCACCATCTTTTCGCCAAGTGCGTTTCACCGTAATGGCTCCACCTGCTTTCATGATACGCGGCAGTATTCCCTTTTTCATGGTTTCTTCGGCGGCAACGAAATAGATATTGTCTTTGGGTACCGACAAAAATCCGGGGTGCCGAATGTTGTTCGGACTGCCATCAAGTGCTGCTTCAATCACATGAAACATGAACATTACATCAGCGAAGTAGGTTTGGTGATTCGATACGATGAGGACGTTGGTATCTGGTAACGTGTTGAATACTTCAGCCCCGGTTATTACCGGCTCATAGTGGTGCACAAATCGTCGCCAACTGGCAATTCCGAAAACACGTATAAGAAAACGCTTTAGAAAGCGCGGCTGGCCGAATACATCTCGCTTCATTCAAATGCAACTTTGCGTCTTAAAGGTACAAAGCAAGTTGAACATATACACTGAAGGGAATGAAATGAGATGAAAAGGCCGATAGAAGTAAAAAATAAAGCCCGGACGTTTCCGAGCTTTATCAACCTTAACCAAAATAACTAGTAACCAAAACCAAAATTACTGAGAAGTAATTGTACTGGATGCTTCAATTCACGTGCCGCAGATTTTAGAATTGATCGTGATTTCGTGAATAAAAGTTAACATTCGCTTTTATTTCAGAGTCACTAGAATTTATTCTCCGCTCGAAACATCCCTTCCCGTGTCGTTTGTGTACCTTGCTGTATCCATTTTTAAACGCTTTCCATGGTAGGATTTTCAACATGTCCTTTTCGGCTTATCCTCATTTGCTTCCTTTTCTTTACCGGAAGCATAGTGGTTTCA
>JBJOIB010000284.1:0-3151 GCA_046047375.1 Bacteroidota bacterium | reverse complement strand
GCCCTGGACGTGGATCGGCGGCGGGATCGGCGGTTGCGTATTGTGTGGGGATTACCAATGTAGATCCTATCAAGTACGACCTCCTCTTCGAGCGTTTTTTGAATCCGGATCGTGTCTCTTTGCCCGATATTGATATTGACTTTGATGACGAGGGACGCCAGCGGGTTATAGACTACGTAATCGATAAGTACGGATCGAATCAGGTAGCACAGATCATCACCTACGGTACGATGGCGGCCAAATCTTCGTTGCGCGATACAGCAAGGGTGTTGGAGTTGCCATTGGCCGATGCTGATCGCCTCGCCAAGTTGATGCCTGATATTTCATTGGGCAAGCTTTTCTCACTCGATGACAAAGGGCTGAAAGAGAAGCTTCGGAGCAGTGAGGAGGTAGAAAATGCCAAAGCGCTGATTGGGTTAGCAGGGGGGGCGAATTTAGAAGGGCAGACCATCAAGACAGCGAGGGAATTGGAAGGTTCAGTGCGCAATACTGGCATCCATGCCTGCGGTGTCATCATTACTCCTGATGATATAACGAATTTCGTCCCCATCGCCACCGCGAAGGATTCAGATATGGCCTGCACCCAGTTCGACAACGCGGTAGCAGAATCGGCCGGGTTGTTGAAGATGGACTTCTTGGGTTTGAAGACCCTGACCATCATCAAAGACGCCGTTAAAAACGTGAAAGAGCGGCACGGAATCGATCTCGATCCGGATGCCTTTCCGATGGATGACGAAGCCACCTATGCTTTATTCCAGCGCGGTGAAACAGTCGGCATCTTCCAATACGAATCTGCCGGAATGCAGAAGTACCTCAAGGAGTTGAAGCCTACGGTGTTTGCCGATTTGATTGCGATGAACGCTTTGTACCGTCCGGGACCGTTGGAGTACATTCCTTCATTTATCCGCAGGAAACACGGACAGGAGCCGATTACCTACGAGATAGAGGCCAGTAAAGAGTATCTGGAAGAAACCTATGGAATTACCGTTTACCAGGAGCAGGTAATGCTATTGTCTCAAAAGTTAGCCAGTTTTACCAAGGGACAGGCCGATACCTTGAGAAAGGCGATGGGTAAGAAAAACATCAAGTTGTTGGGCGAGTTGAAGCCGATGTTTTTGGAGAATGGAGTGGCCAATGGACATGACGCCGTCATTCTTGAAAAAGTTTGGAAAGACTGGGAGGCGTTTGCATCCTACGCATTCAACAAATCGCACTCTACGTGTTACGCTTGGGTTGCGTATCAAACAGCTTACTTAAAAGCCAACTATCCGGCAGAGTTCATGGCGTCTGTGCTATCCAACAACATGAACGATATCAAGCAAGTGACTTTGTTCATGGAAGAATGCAGGCGCATGGGTATGCAGGTTTTGGGTCCGGATGTAAACGAATCCAACTACAAATTCACTGTTAATCGCGCCGGGGCTATACGATTCGGGTTAGGAGCAATGAAAGGGGTAGGTGCGTCAGCTGTTGAGAGCATAGTGCAGAACAGAAGTGAGAGTGCTTACAGTTCGTTGTTCGATATGTCGCGCAGGATCAACTTAAAAGATTGCAACAAGCGGGTTTTTGAGTGTTTAGCGTTGGGAGGCGCATTTGATGGGTTTCCGGGATTGCACAGGGCTCGCTATTTCGCTGCAGACGACAAAGGGCGCAATGCCTTAGAGAACGCCATCAGGTATGGGAATGCATTTCAGTCGGGAGAGAGTTCCTCACAGGTAAGTTTATTTGGTGAGGCTGCAGCGGAAGACATTCCGGAGCCGCAGGTTCCTGACGCAGAGGAGTGGAACATCTTGGATAAACTGAACAAAGAGAAAGAGATAGTTGGGATTTACATAAGCGGACATCCATTGGATGATTATAAAATCGACATGGACACCTTTTGCACCAAGGGAGGATTGAAAGTGTTGCAGGATTTGGAGCGATTGAAGGGGCGGATGTTAAGTTTTGGGGGGATGGTAACCGCAGCAGAGGAGCGGATAGCGAAAAACGGTAACCGCTATGGGAATTTCACCGTTGAGGATTACGAGCATTCAGAGCGTTTTTTCGTGTTCGGAGAAGATTATGTGAAGTTCAGAGAGTATATGGTTCCTGGTTTTTTCGTGTTCATCAAAGGTGTGGTAAGAGAGCGGAAGCGGGGAGAGGTTGTGGATCTTGAGTTCCGAATCAACAGCATAACCTTGTTAGAGGAATTGCGGGCGAAGATGACAGGGGAGTTGAGAGTGAGTTTGAATTTGGCGCATCTAACCGACGAAATGGTGGAAGCACTCGTAGAACTTATCAACCGAAATCCGGGAAGTGTGCCGTTGACCATGAGCCTGTATGACAGCGAAACGAAAATTGACATGCCCGCCCGTAATGCCCGTGTTACGGTAGCTTCAGAATTTTTAGAGTCGCTTCGTCAGATGGAAGGAGCAGCATTTGAGATTGTTCCACGGTAGTTTATTGACAGATAAGTGCCAAATTGACACATAAATTGATGTGGCGAAATTTTTGAGTTATGGGCGAAGTCGTTTAATTTTGAACTCTTCATTAAGATAATAGATATGGCTGTAGAACTCACAGACGCGAACTTCGAACAGATCGCCTTACAAACAGATAAGCCCGTAATGATTGACTTTTGGGCAGAGTGGTGTGGACCGTGCCGCATGGTTGCTCCGATTGTAGAAGAAATGAGCGGTGAATATGATGGCAAGGCTATCATTGGAAAAGTAAACGTTGATGAGAATCCGAACATCGCTATGAAGTTCGGTATCCGTAACATTCCGACCATCGTGTTCTTGAAGAACGGTGAGTTGATGGACAAATCGGTAGGTGCTGTTCCGAAGAACGTGCTTACTGAGAAGATGGACAATCTCCTCTAAGAGAATAAAAAGTGAAATCCGAAATCCCTCCTTATCTTTAGGGGGGATTTTTTTTTGAACGTATGGCAATCAACATCGATCGACGTCAATTTCAGCAGCTCAGTCAGTTGGAGTTTTTAGCGGTGCAGGCAGTGGAGGGTTTTATTACTGGATTGCATAAGTCGCCCTTTCATGGTTTTTCCGTTGAGTTTGCGGAGCATCGTTTATACAACGAGGGGGAATCGACGCGGCATATTGATTGGAAGTTGTATGCGCGAACAGAGAAGCTATTTACAAAGCGGTATGAGGAG
>JBJOIB010000283.1:0-3218 GCA_046047375.1 Bacteroidota bacterium | reverse complement strand
GTATCCACTCCATCGGCATAATCCCACAAACATGGTTGCTGTGCTTGACCAAACGGGGTATAGCCGCGGCCAACAACACACTGCAACTCCTCACTCCTATCCTCCAACTCTTGTTTCACTGCGTTTATATCATTGTACCTTTTTGTAAACAAAGTACCTACCGGACTAACCAATTGTTGTTCTTCTTCTTTCACGATGAGGAAGCCATTTTCGATCAGGTCTTCCCTGTTGAGCAGCCACAGCGCTTTATGGTAATCGTAATTATTGGCGTACTTATTATGGTTCACGATGTCTTTGTAGTGAAAAAAGCCCGCGAACATCCTGTTGAGATCGAAATCGTGGGGCATAAACACCTTGGTCACATTGCGGCACCCGAGGCCAAAAAACTGGAACACATCATCGGCCAATTGCTTCAATTCCTCATCGCTCTCTTCACCCGTAAGCACAGCAACACTCGTTCTATTGCGCCGAATGATGTGGGGAACATGTGCGAAGTAATATTCGAAATATCGTGAAGTATTTCCGCTGCCTGTTGCTATAACGGCATCGAATTCGGTTAGGCGATCAACGAATTGCACACGGTCTATCGCTGGCACCGCTGATAGCAATGCTGGTAACAAGCGGTTGTCATCTCTCGACATCTTAACGAGGGCGGTGTGTCCGGCGAGCAATGTGCACAGCACATCGTGGAATCCTACCAAAGGCAGGTTACCGGCAAGCACGAGTCCTACTTTTTTCGGCGAAACAGGTTCCGGGTATTTTTGCAGCCATGTTTCCAATTGCTCCGCGGTCAGGGTTTGTCCTATTCCCTTCAAAGCCAAGCGCACATTTTCTTCGGTAAACCAACCATTTCTGCGCACTTCAAGACGTATAAGATCGTCCATATCCGCCAAGAAAGACGATTGTTCATTTGCGTTTCGTTGGTTTGGTTCTTTCGAGAGGGTCATCATCAACCGCCCTAGGTGAACAAATTCGTCTTTGAAATGTATCTTTTCCATCGTTGCCCCAATAATCTTGGCTTATATTTGCAACGCAAAAGTACGAACCTATTGAATGCTGTCGTATGGCAATTATGATTACTGATGAATGCATCAACTGCGGTGCATGCGAGCCTGAATGTCCAAACAATGCTATTTACGAAGGTGGCGCCAATTGGAGTTTCTCTGATGGTACGGCCTTGAAAGGGTTGGTGACTACTCCTGCTGGGACTATGGTCAACGCAGACGACTCAAACGCTCCGGTAGATATGGATGTTTATTTCATTGTTACCGATAAATGCACTGAGTGTGTTGGTTTCCATGATGAACCACAATGTGCCGCCGTTTGTCCGGTTGATTGTTGTGTAGATGACCCTGCGCACCGTGAAAGCCGTGAGCAGCTTCTCGCGAAGAAAGAGTTCATGCACCTGTAAATCTCGATTTGGCTTTGTACCTTCGGAAGATGAAAACGGCCATTGTCCTCATTTTCCTATCGTTCACAGCCATTGCAGGGTGGACACAAGATACATCATCACCTGAGAGTACTGCACGTGAAGTGCTTCGGCTTATTTCTTCCGGACAAGAAGACTGGGAGCAATTTAGGTCGTTGTTTGTTGCATCAGCCACGTTTTCTGTGGTATCTGACCAGAACGGATTGCGCACCACTACTTTCGCACTCGAAGATTTTGTTCGCATATTTTTAAATGCTGAGGAGCGCTCGTTTACTGAGAAGGAGTTGCGAGTTGAATCGCATCAATTTCACGGCATAGCACAGGTTTGGCAGACGTTTGAAGTGTCAATGAACGGCAACAAACATCGAGGCATCAATGCGTTGCAGATGGTTTATCACAACGATCGGTGGTGGATCACCAACGTGATTTGGACCAATGAAACCAGCGACATTTCAATTCCGGATCGTTATTTGCCGCACTAAGTCGTCATTTTTACCGTTTTGGCTATCATGAGGTGTACAATCCTGCTTTTGGTCAGTTTCTTCTCTTTTCTTTTTTCTGCTCACTCGCAGGATGAGAATGCTTGGCTCGACATTGAAGTGCAGCTTGTAGCCTATTCAGAATCTTTGAAATCAGCACCAAATGACGACGAGAGGCGTGTGTGGGATGATTCACTCAGACAAACGGTGCGCAAGCTGTTAGATCTATCCGGGAGTATGACAGCATCGTTTCCGAACGTAAAATGGATGGGTATTTTAGACGCTCCTGACGGAATGGTGCGCATTTATTCATGGAACATCCCCTGGTCAGATCAATCGAACACATACCGCTGTTTTATTCAGTACAAGGAAAGTAAAAAATCAGACAACATCTGGTGGGTAGAGTTGAACGATACCGTTCGAGACGATGAAAACATCACCCAAAAAGTCATGACTCCTGAGCGATGGCAGGGGGCGTTGTATTACAGCATCATTCCTGTTCAAGATAACAGAAAGCCATATTACATTTTGCTGGGTTGGGATGGTAGAGATATGATTACCAATCGCAAAGTCATTGAGGTTTTGACCTTAAGCAAAGACAAGGTACGTTTGGGCGCGCCTGTTTTTCGGGTCGAAAAGGGCAGTCCAAAACGCTTTATGCTAGATTACGGTGAAGATCGATCTGTTTCTTTGCGCTACAACGAAAAGCAAAAGCGCATTATTTTCGACCACTTGGCGCCATCGCATCCATCACTAGCGGGAAATCCAGCTTTTTACGGTTCAGATCTCACTTTTGACGCATTTCTGCTAAAAAATGGAGAGTGGATTTTTGAGTCCAACATCGACATCACCTTAGGAAAAGACGATATCAAACAGCCTTATATTGATCCACGGAACAATTAGTGCCGCCCTTTGAGAATCACCTCCGTCGCGCCATAGCCATATTCAGCGTATGATGCATCGTAGTAAACGGCATTGGGGTAATACATTTCTAGCTGTTTTCTGAGCTCCGTTCTAAGAACACCTTGTCCTACCCCATGAATCAGCACTACACGGTTGATGCGCTCATTTTCTGCAAATCGCATCATCCGTGCAAAGTGATCAAGTTGCAATTCTAACTTGTGTATAGGATCCATGCCTGCTTCGGTATCAACCAATTCATGAATATGGAGGTCCACTTCAAGCACTTCGCCTCTTTTCTTCACGTTGCCTGCCCGATCGTTTTTGTATTTAACATCAAAGTCCTTGTTGGCCTTCTTCAGTTGGTCGGGATTCACGTTTCGCAGCATCACTTCTGCCGTTTCAGGCGT
>JBJOIB010000282.1:0-10915 GCA_046047375.1 Bacteroidota bacterium | reverse complement strand
TCTAATTCAGTCAAATAGGCAGGAAGGTCTCCTTCAAAATACACGGTTACTCCATCCACATCACCTGCATAGTAGGTTGTATTAAATTCCTCAGGACCAATGATAGACCAGGTTAAATCAGGTGGTGTAGAAGACCCAATCAATGGATCATCCCAGGCACTTCCGTCGGGTCTTAAGAGTGGGTATCCCGAAACAGTTATTTTGTCAATTCGCATTGAGTCAGGTGGTCCGAGTTCCACTTTGGTGCAGGCAGAGAACAAAAAAACAGAAGTGATAACAAACCAGATAGTATAGTTTTTCATTTGAATATTATTTATTGCTAAGATAAATTGTTAAAAAGAAATATCAAGCATCATTCGATTATCGCGCAAGGTTCATCGATCAATAACATGCACTCCCCTCACTTTTGCTATCTTTCTCCCATGAAATTTATCGGCACTCTATTCTTTGCAAGCCTCTGTTTTGCTTTACAGGCGCAGATTAGCGCAGGACCAATGATTGGACATTCGACCATTACCGAGGTTACTATCTGGGCACAATTCGATCGTTCTGAAGAAGCCACGTTGTGGTATGGAATGGAAGGCTCTGATTCTATCCTGCACACGGCAGGGATATTGCCTGTTCCAGAACAAGAGTATATTGTGAAATTCGTGCTGACAAACCTGGTTCCAGGAACAACATACATATACCACATTCAGCAAGAGAATTTTCAATCATCCATGTTCACTTTTTCTACTCAAGGATTGTGGCAGCACAGAACAGATCCTCCACCTTTTACGCTCGCTACAGGTAGCTGCGCTTACATCAACGAGTCTGAATTTGACCGCCCGGGAAAGCCATACGGGGGCGATTACCATATTTTTCAATCCATGGCCGATGACCAACCTGATCTCATGTTGTGGCTGGGCGATAACACCTACCTCCGCGAGGCCGATTTGGGTAGCCGTTCCGGGATTATGCACCGGTACCATCATACACGCGCAACACCAGAATTGCAGGCACTCTTAGCATCTTGTCCACACTATGCCATTTGGGATGATCATGATTATGGACCGAATGACTCCGATAGAAGCTTTATTTACAAAGCATGGACTGAGGAGGCCTTTTCGCTTTTTTGGGCGAACCCAACAGTGGGCATCCCCGCCGCTGGCGGAGTAGGAACATCTTTCTCCTTCAACGATGTGGATTTCTTTTTACTTGACAACCGCTCTTTCCGTACCCATCCTGAGCTGCAGGCCGACTTGCAGATTTGGGGCAAGGAACAATGCGATTGGCTCATAGAGGCGTTGAAAAATAGCAATGCTAGTTTCAAGATTGTGGCTTCTGGCGGACAGTTTTTGAGTGATGTTCCGATCTATGAGAACCACGTTAGATGGCAAGAAGAACGTGCATATATGCTAAAACGGCTTAGTGACGAAGGTATTAAAAATGTTATTTTCCTTACGGGAGACAGGCACCATAGCGAATTGAGCGCTTTGAAATTGACCTCCGGCTATATGGTGTACGACCTAACCGCATCACCGCTGACATCGACCGCTTATGATCATTCAAAGGAGCCGAATACGTTGAGGGTTCCCGGCAGTATTTTCGGACAGCGGAACTACGCTCTGATTGCATTTGAAGGCGCGTTGAAAAAGCGAACTGCAACGATGCGGTTATTCGACTCCAACGGTGTTTTGCTGTGGGAATACAGCATCAAACAAGAATAGTGTTTACTCCACAGACTCGATCTTAAACTCGCGCATATTAAAGGTGAATGCATCACCCGGTTTGCGTCCTACCATCAATGCACCTACGGGAGATTCTGTTGAGAGCACAAAAACAGTTGTTCCATCTACTTCTAGCTTACCAAAAGCAAAGGCTAGAAAGTAAATTCCTCCAGATGTTTTCACCACTGCGCCTTGTCCTGCCATACCCGTATTATCCACAGACATAAGCCTTTTTAGCTCGCTTTGGTGAGCGAGGTTCATCTCCATTTGCACCTCGATCTTGTCGATCTCTTGTTGTGTCATCTCACGTCCGGTTTCATATTTGTCGCCGGCACTGCTCTTCTCATCATCCGCCTGGGAATCTTTCAGGGAGCGCAATTCGTCGTTGAGCTCATCTAGTCTTACTTCCAGTTTACGACGTAGCTCAGAGATTATTTTAGCCTTCATTTTCGAGAATAAGGCTGCGAAGATAGCTAATTGGTAGTTGCTCCAATCAGCGGTTCATAAGTTTCACTTTTTCACAGTTTACTTAAGTAATCGAGAGCTGCTTTAAGGGCAGGATCGTTGTTTGACCGGTAATCGCCGATGGTTGCAACCACGCTGATATGCGGCATCACTCCTACTCCAACGAATTTTCTGCCATCAGGAAAAGTGTCTTCTTTGGTGCAAATTCGTGCCGAGGCACCACCAGGGAGCTCCATGAGCAAGGGTTGACCTGTACTGCCGAAAGTTGGCTCACCAATTCGAATCATGTGCTTTTGTTGATCCGCGTATATCAAGAAATCTTCAGCCGCTGATGCCGTGTTATGTCCGGTCAGAATGACGGTAGGAACCACAATACGCTCGGTTCCATCAGGGATGCGTTCAGAGAATTCGTCGAAGTTGTGGTACATTTCATTGTGGAAATACTGGTACGACATGCGTGCCCATTCATCGCCAACTGTGTCTTCCGCCGATGTAAAAACTCCCCAAGCTTTGTACGAAGGGATGTGCATACGGCTGCGCATTTTAGAACCAGCCAGGGTGGAATCAGGCACCAGGTGTTTGAGGATGTGAAAGCCGACATCAGAACTTCCGCCTCCGTTTTGGCGTAAATCTATGATCAGTTTTTTAGCCTTGCGCAGCTCGGGAATGCGCGCATAGAATATAGAATCGATGGCTTCATCACCAAAACTATTCAAAGCCAGATAAGCCACGTCAGGTTCAGGCCATGACAGGCTAAGCAGTTCAAAATCCGGCCATGCGGGATACACTTCTTGCTCCTTGGTTTCAGCATGTGTTAGTTTCAATTGTTTCTTCTTACCGTCAGGCGTTACGATATCTATGTCGTACGAAGTGCCTATAGGAGATTGAAAAAGACGCATCACAGACCAGTCTTCCAGAATAAAATCGGTTGATGAGGCTATGTAAGGAGTTACGTATTTTTCCATGTATTTCTTCACAGGCATTCCGTTAACGGCCACCACTTCAGAGCCAACAGGAACTTCGTCTTTCTTACTAGCGTTTACTCGGGTTATAATGGCCTTGCCCTCCACATTCGTCAGAAATAGCCGATAATCCCCAAAGTAGCTTGTGTAAACCATTTTCTGCAGATCGTCTGGAAAGTACACATTCGTATGACCATCTTTCAGCATGGCACAGAAGCGTTGTAAGAGTCGATAGTATTCGTAGTCGTTTTCGGTTTTAACAACCTCACCTATGAGGCGCTTGTATTCTTCATTCCATGCGGTTTGATCAACTTGGTTCAGGTAAACGAAGTTGTAGTTTACTTCTTGCCAGAAATAAGAGAGTCCGTAGATCTTTTCTTCAGGCGTCAGTGTATTTGGCAGCTGAGCATCGGCGGCATTGCCGACCAAAAGGAGTGCAATAAGGAGCAATAGATTGGTTTTCATGCGATCGGGGTTCAAAGGTTGTGTCTTAAAAGTATAGACGCAAGACCTAGGAGAATGCTGCATGAGAAAGGAAGAAATTTTAAAACTCCAAGGCTTTAAATTTCACACATTTCATTTACTCCACCCACTCAATTCCGTGTTTCTTTTTCTCATTACGTTCCTTTCGGATTCCTTTTTCTGTTTCACTGATCATATAAGATCCGGCCTGGGTTACGCCTGAGAACAAGCCCTGCGCGAATACCCCAATACTGAAGCTAAATTGTTGAGCCACTTCTCCTGGCAGATAGGCGTAGGTATCGCTAATATCATCTTTGTTAATGACGTTTCGATCATCAGGCAGCCAACCGCCGAACATTTCGCGGTGCACGTGGTTGAATTTAAGGAAGAGTCCGGCTTCTTTCGATCCGAAATGCAAGGCCAGTTCGTGGGTGTATGCCATTCCCTTGTAGGTTTTGGCGGCCAACATCCAATCGTGCATATACGAATAACGCACATTGATAAATCGCCACGCAAAAATTCCGTGGATTCCAGCACCTCGTTGGTTTCCGGTGATGAATACCGGTCTGCGGATATCCGATTGATCGTAGTATTTGAGGCTAAGGGCTGTCCATTGATACTGTCCGCCTGCATACAGTGCAAAATATTGTCCGATAGGGAATCCAAAAGCTAGCTGCGTTGGAACCATTTCCGCTCGTTGGATATCATACTTTGAGTTTTTCCACCAGCGTTCTTTGTCTGAAAAAGAGAACAGCACCGTACCTGCGTCCATCAGAAAGCTGCCGTTGAAGCCGAAAAACACGTGTTTGCCGTAGATTTCAACACTTAATTCCCATGATCCTCCTTTGATTTCGCGAAAGGGATCACCTTTCCACAAGTGGGCTTCCCCGTTTCGAGCGTTTTCGAATCGAAAGGTATTATGACGGTATCCAAGTCGACCGATATCTACATTGTACCAGTTGCTAACCTGGGCTTCAGAAAGCACTGGTGCTAGAAGGAGGAAAAGCACGATAATCTTTTTCATAGATCGCGTTTTACTTGTTGGGAAATAGAAGCAGATACACCTTCTTCATTGAGCAGATGAACGCGGATGACCGCGTAGAGGGGCAATCCGACGACAGGGCCCGGGAGGAAGTCGTCGACAACAAATCGGTAAGTGATTTGGCCTTCGGTATCTCCCGGCTGTGGTCCTTCCACCAGGTACTCGCTTTCATCCGCTTCGATATCGACCCCATAACGTATTTCAGCCAGAGGGGCTGGTGAAGAGAAAGAGAAGGTAAATTCATGTGTTTGTCCGCCAGCGGCGTCGATGGTAAACGGCAGGTTATCAACCGCTTCTCCGTTGTAATGCGTGAGTTTAAGCGAGATATCTTCGCGCAGTTCCATTTTTTTACAAGACGCTAGAAGACTGGCGGCGGCCAACAATAAAACGATTGGTTTCATAGGACGAAGATCGGTTGGTTGCTTGGGGGATTTTATACGACAAATAGCGTATTTCTGTGGTGACTGGCGGGGGATTTTCAGTTATCCGCAAAGCGGCCAATCGGCGTCCCATGCGGGTTTGTGGAGGTTCTGGCACGTATGCGGATAACCGATTTTTAAGCGAAATGCGAAGTGTTTATTGGAAGGTTTTTTTGTTATCCGCAAAGCGGCCAATCGTCATCCCACGAGGGTTTGCGGAGGTTTTGGCACGTATGCGGATAACCGTTTTTTAAGCGAAATGCGAAGTGTTGATTGGGAGCTTTTTACCCTTATCCGCAAAGCGGCCAACCGGCTTCCCATGCGGGTTTGTGGAGGTACTGGCACGTATGCGGATAACTGGTTTTTAGCGAAATGCGAAGTGTTTATTGGAAGCTTTTTTTGTTATCAGCAAAGCGGCCAATCAGCATCCCACAAGGATTTTCGGAGGTTTTGGCAGCTTTGCGGATAACGGAAAATATTTTTATTCCTGCCCTCTCCCCTTACTGTGAAAGGAACCCCTAATTTTAGCAACCATGTACAAAGAAAAACTAATCATCCTTTCAGACTTGTGGGGCGAAACCCATTCCGAATGGCTCGTTCATTACTCAGAAAGACTAAAGCCATATTTCGATCTTTTCTTTTATGATTGTCGCGTATTAGCTGAAATGGATTCAAATGAGCTCGCAGAGGAAAAAATACACCATCATTTTGTCAATGGTGGCGTCGATCGAGCTGTCCATAACCTGCTCCTGCGAGAGCCACATCCCACCCATGTTCTGGGATTCAGCGTCGGAGGAACAATCGGATGGAAATCAATACAAAAAGGACTGAAAGCGAAAAGTTTGACCGCTGTCTCATCGACTCGATTGCGATATGAAAACACTGCGCCATCGCGCGAAATTCGACTGTATTTTGGCGAAAATGACCCCTTCAAGCCGCAGTCTGAATGGTACGTACAGCTTCATCTAACCGAAAAAATATTCAGCGAAAAAGCTCATGATTTTTACAGAGACCAAGATTCAGCATCAGCAATATGCAACGATATCATAGGGCTCATCGACTTTAATGACTAGTCGCCATTGTCACACTCCATCCTCTAACGAACTTCCCTTCCCATGACCAAGCCTATGCACGTAACCAGTCTCCTTTTGCTCCTCTCCATTCACTATTCCTGTGCGGAAAATATACCTACCGAAAAAACGAAAATCGAAGTTGATCAAGGGCATTCGAATAACAGTCAAAGTTTGAATTTCACATCTGGAATTAGAGCAATTTTTCAAGACAGTCGCGGACATTACTGGCTCGGTAGTCATGCCGAGGGCGTAGCTCACTTCAATGGAGAAACCTTCGAGTATTTCACCATGAATGAAGGTTTAGCTGATAATCAGATTCGTTCTTTACACGAAGATCAGTTTGGAACGGTTTGGATTGGAACAGCCCAAGGAGTATGCAGTTACGATGGAGAAAAGATGGTGATCCAAGCTCCAGATGAATCGGCAAAAACCACATGGATGCGTACCGATAACGACCTATGGTTTTCAGCAAGCATCAGAGAAGGTGTGTACAGACATGACGGTAACAGGTTGACTTATTTGGCCTTTCCTGTCAACCAGGTCAATTCAACATTTTCCAATTATTCCTTAACCAGTTTCTCGAAAGGGAAAGATGGCCGTCTTTGGTTTGGCACATACGCTGGTGTTATTGGCTACAACGGTGAACAATTTACCGTTTATAACAATGAAACACTTAACCGAACGGAGGAAGCGGAATCAGTTCATGTTCGAAGTGTTTTTGAAGATTCACGCGGCCGACTTTGGATTGGCAACAATGGAATTGGTGTAATCCTTAAAAATGGAGATTCTTTTATTCACTTCTCGAAAGAGCAAGGAAAATTACTCCCAATGAATGAGTTTGAAGCGAATACATTAAGCAATCAGTATACTAAAAACACAGGACTTCAATCGGTATTCTCCATTGTGGAAGATAGCCAAAGAAACATTTGGTTTGGAGATAGAGATTCGGGAGCTTGGAAATACGATGGCAAGACTCTTGAAAACTACAAAATCGACCCAAATTTAAAATCACAAATGAGCTGGTGTATCTACAGAGATCAGAAGAATAGATTGCTGTTTGGAATGGCGGAAGGAGGAGTGTACCTTTGGAATGGAAGCGGCTTTGAGAAGCAGTTTTAAGTGATGATTCAGCCTCCATTTTTGATCGCTTAGAAATCCAAAAGCACAATTGAAGATGAACATATGCATTGCCCAAACAAAGCCTTTTGTAGGAGATGTTTCTGCTAACATCGAGGCCCATAAACGCTTCATCAAACTTGCGAGCACTTGCAATGCCAATGCGATATTTTTCCCTGAGCTTTCTTTGACAGGTTACGAGCCAAAGCTTGCCAACGAGTTGGCAACCCAACCAACAGACAAACGCCTGGAAGTCTTTCAAGACCTTAGTGATCAACACACTATGACGATTGGGCTCGGAGTGCCGACCAAAACAGCATCCGGCGTTCGTATTAGTATGATCATTTTTCAACCAAACGAACCCTATGTAACTTATTCTAAGCAGCTCTTGCATAGCGATGAACTGCCTTATTTTGAAAGTGGTAATAGTCAAGTTATCGTGTGCAGCGAGAGTAGTAAAATCGCTCCTGCAATTTGTTACGAAAGCCTTCATATATCGCATGCAGATAATGCTGTTATTCAAGGTGCGACTGTGTACCTCGCTAGTGTTGCAAAGGCAGAAAGTGGGGTAGCAAAAGCATACGTTCATTATCCCATGCTCGCCAAGAAGCACAGAATTCCTGTATTGATGTCGAACAGCATAGGGTATTGCGACAATTTCATGAGTGCAGGAAAAAGCGCAGTTTGGACGAAGGATGGCAAGTTAGCTGGTCAGCTCGACGAACAGAATGAAGGAATAATCGTGTTCAATACGGAAACGGAAGACGTGATAGTAAAAACTACCGTCGCTTGGTCCAATATTGAAACGGATTGATAGATTGAATTTCTAAATTTTTCAGTTATCCGCAAAGCGGCCAACCGGCTCCCAGTGCGGGTTTGCAGAGGTTCTGGCACGTATGCGGATAACCGGTCTTTCGTCTGAGAAATGAGCGAAATTTAAGTTATCCGCAAAGCAGTCATTGGCTTATTTCACGCACGTTTAAGATGATTATAGCGCAATGGCATCACATCATTTAACCAATGCAGAATCTGCTTGTATGATAAATTTCGATAGATTTGAAATAAACACCCTTGGTTAGATCACTCTCTTCCCATTCCTATCGTAAAGGCGAAAATTCAATATGACCAAATTATCCGTTTTCTCATTTTTCTTAATTGTCATGAACGTAACTGCAGCGCAGACAAGCAGCTATGACATACAAGAAAAAAACAGGGATGTTAAAGTCTCGTTGTCGGATATCCTGGGAAATTGGCAAACTGCTGATTCCGCAGCATTGGCTATTAGCTTTGTAAAAGTAAACGACTATTATGTGGATATCCATGGCATCAATCATGGAGCCGGTAATTACCTATTTCGCGTTTATGGTGACAGTATATCAGTGAATGGAACCGCACCAAACTGGCCACCCTATGATTGCACCTTAAGGCTACTAAAGCGGAATCATTTAGAAATAGAGTTCCATCAATTTAATTCCAACTCAACCACTAGAGTTGTTTACAGACGCTGAAATAGGAAGCTAAAGAACATACGTAGAAAGTTAATAGGCTTCACTCCTACCTAAAGAATATTTCAGTTATCCGCAAAGAGGCCAACCGGCTCCCAGTGCGGGTTTGAAGAGGTTCTGGCAGCTTTACGGATAACCAATTTTTAAGCGAAATGCGAAGTTCTAACTGGAAGCTTTTTTTGTTATCCGCAAAGCAGCCAAGTCACGTCCCACGAGGGTTTGCGGAGATTCTGGCACGTATGCGGATAACCGATTTTTAAGCGAAATGCGAAGTTCTGACTGGAAGCTTTTATTGTTATCCGCAAAGCGGCCATGTCGCATCCCACGCGGATTTCCAAAGGCTCTGGCAGCTTTGCGGATAACGGTATTTTGGTGCTCTATCACTTACCACTCTTTCCTCAATTCCCCCCCATGCATTCAATCAGCTAAAAATAGAGTTGTATCTTTGGACAGCTATCAAAAATATCCCAACCCATGAAAGTTCTTTTGTTCGCTTTTCTGAGCCTGATCGCCTTTTCAATCCAATCACAAACATTCGAAGAAAACATTCAAAAAGGTGATGATCTCTACAGCAAGGGTTTTTACCGTGAATCGGCAGAGGCCTACCAAAAAGCGTTCGAAATCAAGGAAGGGAACTCCGGCGAATATTACAATGCCGCTTGCTCGTGGGCCCTTGCAGGCGATACAATTTGGTCGGTGAATTATCTGAACCTGGCGGCCGATAAGGGATGGACGAATCTAAAACACATCAAATCAGATAAAGATCTTCTGAATCTTCATTCTACACACGCATGGAATAAAGTGCTGGAAAAAGTGCAGGCGAACCTCGATTTCGCTGAAAAAGACTTCGATAAACCGCTAAAGGCTCAATTGGAACGTATTTATGTGAGAGACCAAACGCTTCGACAATTGTACAGAACGGCTGAAGAAAAATTTGGTGCCGACTCAGAGGAAATGAACTATTTCTGGGACCTCGTATCCGAACAAGATAGCCTTAACGAACTAGAAGTTGTACAAATTATTGAAGATCGTGGATGGGTGGGACGAAGCCTGGTAGGCGGACAAGCAAAT
The DNA here is from genome assembly GCA_046047375.1 of Bacteroidota bacterium. Taxonomy (GTDB): domain Bacteria; phylum Bacteroidota; class Bacteroidia; order Flavobacteriales_D; family Sanyastnellaceae; genus RI-182. The sequence goes on along the minus strand of JBJOIB010000282.1, from coordinate 1,091 downwards.
ATGACGATGTGGTTGGTCATTCAGCATGCCCCGCTCGAAATTCAAGAAAAGTATCTTCCGCTCCTTCAGCAATCCGTAATGGAGGGCGAATCAAGCGGAAGTCATTTGGCGCTGCTCGAAGACCGCATTCAAATGTATAAAGGTGAACCACAAACGTATGGCTCGCAAATCACTAAAGACGCTGAAACAGGTGCCGACATAGTGTATAAAATTCGCGAGCCTGAATACGTCAACCAACGCAGAAAAGCTGTCGGTCTGGGCCCCATCCAGGATTATCTTAAAAATTGGGGGATCGTTTGGACCATCGAACAGAAAGAAAAATAACAACCACACTCCCCTATCCCCTAGTTCAGCCCGCAGCTGGATCCATATGCAGTTAAAAATCTAAGCATAGCGGATAAAATCACGTTTACAAACTATTCTAACAATAGTTCATGCAATTGTCTGCTCCATCTCATTATCTTTGATAGTATCATTTGATACTATCATGAAACCACCGTATGATATTACTTCAGAAATTCTGGGCCTGGTTGGCAGCATTTCAGAGAAAATCGGTCAGTTGAAAGCCTCCTTTATTACCGAGTCATCGCCACAGTTGCGGAAGCGCAATCAAATCAGAACAATCCATTCATCTCTTCAAATTGAAGGAAATACACTCACACAAGAACAAGTTACGGCACTACTTGAGAACAAACGAGTCGTAGGTCCGACCAAAGACATTCTGGAAGTGCAAAACGCAATCACCGTTTATAATAGGATTGATTCGTTTGTACCCTCCTCAACTCGGTCTTTCTTGGATGCACATCGTATGCTAATGGAAGGACTGATTGAAGATGCTGGCAGATTCAGAAGACGATCCGTTGGTATAGCGCGTGGAAGTGAATTGTCTCATGTAGCTCCTCCAGCGGAAAACATCCCCCACCTGATGCAAGAGCTCTTCGACTATGTGGGAAAATCAGATGAACTGGTACTTATTAAAAGCTGTGTGTTTCACTACGAATTGGAGTTCATTCATCCCTTCCTTGATGGTAATGGTCGAATGGGCAGGTTATGGCAAACCGTCATTTTGAATTCAGCTTATCCATTTTTCC
>JBJOIB010000281.1:0-3506 GCA_046047375.1 Bacteroidota bacterium | reverse complement strand
GTTATAAACGGTTCAGGGAGTTGCTTCATCAGAAATCTTCGTCGTCTTCTTCAAACAGAGGTTTTTCCTCCTTTTTCGGTTTATCATCAAAAGTTACTGTTACCTTTTTCTCCTCCTTTGGTGGCGTAGCAACGGAATCGCGCTTTGCACCCAGTTTGAATTCATCGCGCAAGAGCTGCCTAATTTCTTCTTTTTCCTTGGCCATTTCCTGCTTGCGGTATTCTTTTTTCGCCTGTCTGTCGTACCCAAACTCAGGATTATCAATGGTTCCCTTCATGGAGAGGAAGAATCGGTTCCCGAGGCCATCATCAGCCACTTCACCAAAATCATCCTGTTTCTTTTGCACCAAAATATCGCGCAAATACAAACCAATGGCGTAGTCAATGCGCTGATCAAACCAATGTGTTCCAGTTATGGCAATATCCATAGCGCTGCTATGAATGTCCATCATTGGAAATCGGATTTGGCTGTCCGAAATTTCGATTTTATTCCGCAACGTTGCGAACCGAATGTGTTCCAGCTTATCTTCAAGAGCATCAGCATTCACAAATGGGGCAATGAGTTTATTGGACCGCATGTAGTCGCTAATGCTTTTCATGCTATTGAGGCCAATGAGTTCTCCGTTTTCCACGGTTAAATCGATGGTGCTTACAATAGACGCTGGGAGAATAGACAGGTCGTTTTTCAATCGCGCCTTAAACACCACCTGTGCGCTGCATTTGCCCTTTACGTTCTCGCTTACAAGAAAGGTCTGTCCAAAGTTTTCGAAGGCATAAAAGAGCGTTCGCAGGTTCAAACCGAAGAAACTGCTTTTGGCAATCAGCGCAATTCCTCCGTCAGGGAGGGCCTCGCCCAGCATTTCCATTTGAAAATCCCCTTCTGCCGTTCGCAATGAAATAGGTTTGAACAAAAAGCCCGCGCGGTCTATTTCAGCGATGCCTTTTACGTTTGTCGCCTCAAATTGCCGAAAGGTAAACTTGTCTACCTGCACATTCAGCTTCAGACGTATATCGTCTGGAAATTGCAGTTCATAAGAGTCGTCAGACGATTGGTCAGAGAGCACCGACGCTAAATCGAAAGCGGTAGAAGAGGCGGTAGCTTCCACAAGCATCATTTCACCCGGCACCAGCAACCAGGCCAGAAACTGGTGAAACATGCCACTGAGCTGCAAATCGCTGCCCCCCATGGTAAGTGTTAGGTTTTGAATGCTGGCATAGCCACTATTTAGCGAAAAGTTCCCGTTGATGTTCTCCACCTTTTTGGTTTGTCCGGAAAAAATCACAGTGCCTTCTGAAACCGTCATGTTTCCTGACACTTCCGCCAATCGCAACACTTCAGGGGTCAGGTTCCAATCGGGAAGTTCCCCGGCAAATGAAATGTCGGTCACGGTATTTCCGGTGAGTTGCACCAAGGAGTCGAGCTTAAAAAACCGCTGCACGGCCATCAAATCCACATCTGCGTGAAGTTGTGCGTTTACGCGAGGTGTATCATGGTGGTCCAGAATTCCTTCCAGCCGCATTTCACCGCCATCCAGCGAAGCTGAAATACCGGAGGTTTTAATGGAATATCCCCCGTTTTCTCCCCGAAGGTACACCGTGCCATCCATGTTATTCAGTGGTGGAATGTCTTCTCCTCTGCTCACAGAGGCGTCATCGAGCTGAGCTTCTATATTCCAAATGGGGGTCTTCTTATTGCCCACCTCGCCTGAAAGCGAAAAGACAACATCTGCCTCTCCGCCGAACGCGAAGGCAGAAACACTGGTGCGGTAGGCTTCCGGCAGCATGTCGAACAGTTGTGCTAACGGTGCTCCCGGTGCTGAAGCTTGTATGTTGAGCAACGTACTATTTTCCTCTGTTTTCACATCACACATGCCCCTCAAAGAAAGGTTTCCTGTTCCCAAGGCGATGTTTTCCAGCAGGTAATGCCCCTTTTCCAAGTCAAAAACGGCATCTGTTTGCAAATCCAGTTGAGGCCTATTCAAATACGCCGTTTTCTGAACCTCTACTATCGAGCGATCGGCCTCTAAATCGCATTCAAACGAAATCGACCCTTCGGTCACAACGCCTGAGAGCTCTGTGTTTACTTGATGCAAGTTCACGCGTACATCTGAGGAGCGGTCTTCGTAGCGCAAGTTCATCCGCGTTAGCGCCAAAGATCGAATATCAAAAGACACTTTGGTGGTTTCGTCTGCCGATTCGGTTGTTTTCCAAAAATGGTAATTATCGCCATCTTCCAACCGCAGAATATTGATGTGTCCATTTTCAGCAATGATCCTCTTTGCCGTGTAATCGCCTCCAATCAGATCGAACAAGCTGAAAGATATCCCGAGAAGTTCGGCAGCAAGCAGTGTGTCTCGTTGCGTTTGGGTATCAAAGAGCACCACCTGACGTCCGGAGAGCGAAACGTTCGGAAAGTCGGCGAAGAGACTGTATTCAAGCGCGGAAATTTTAAGTTCAGTGCTTAATTGCTCCCCCAGCGCTATTTTGGCTTGTTCGGTTATTTCTTCTTCATACAGCGAGGCCCAACCGATCAATGCGGCCAGCAGTACCAGCAGTGCGGCGCAACTCCAGAGGACGATTTTCAGCAACTTCTTGAACATGCTTCTTCAAAATCGGGTTAAAGATCGGTTTACTTCCGGCTGCCGTTCGGCAGGATGTGAATGCACTGCGAACAAATGTGTGTTAACTCAACGCAGAAGTGCCGCTTGGAATTTTTTTATGTGAAATATTTACTGACCTTTGAGGAACAACCCGCAAAACGATGAAAAAACGCGAATTTTTGAAGTTGACTGGTGTCGTTGGCGCCGGTGTGCTCATTGCACCTATGGTAGCGTGCAACACTGCAGCTCCCGAAAGTACAACACCTGAAACTACGGCACCTGCCGGCGACATTCCTGTGTTTGAGCTTCCTCCGTTGGGGTATGCGTTCAATGCTCTTGAACCGGCTATTGACGCCCTTACCATGGAGATACACCACGGCAAGCACCATGGGGGATACGTGAAAAACCTCAATGCCGCACTGGAAGGACAGGATCGTTTTGGTGGAAAAACACTGGAGCAAATTCTCGGTGCGCTTACAGAAGATGATACAGCTATTCGCAACAATGGAGGCGGCCATTACAACCACTCCCTGTTTTGGAAGGTAATTGCACCCGGGGGCGCCAATGCACCCGTTGGACCGCTGGCTGACGCCATCAACGCGTCTTTCGGCTCGTTTGAAACCTTTGCAGAGCAATTCACCGCTGCCGCTAAAACCCGTTTCGGATCAGGGTGGGCTTGGCTCATTCAAACCGCTGATGGACGTTTGGCTGTAACGTCAACACCCAATCAAGACAACCCGCTGATGACCGGACTGGTTGAAGTAACGGGAACGCCTATTCTTGGGCTGGATGTGTGGGAGCATGCTTACTACCTCAATTATCAGAACCGCAGACCAGACTACGTGAGCGAATTTATGAAGATCATTAACTGGGATGTTGTGGGTGCTAATTTCGCAGCACATTGATT
>JBJOIB010000280.1:0-9832 GCA_046047375.1 Bacteroidota bacterium | reverse complement strand
GACTATGGAAATAATACCATGGAGTGCCAAGGACAAACATTTGAACCGTTCGATAGCTACACGGCGTTCATTTACAAATTCAATCCAGATGGTGAACTCCTGCACGTTAGCAGAATTGGTGCTGTCGTGGGCGATTTTACTCCATTTAATTTGGAATGTGATAGCAACGGAGACATCTACATCCTTGGTCAACCTAATGGCGTTTCACAAATCAACATCAATGGAAACATTGTTAGCGCCGTGGGCAATACCAACCAACTGATTAAAATCAACAGCAACGGCGTTTTTGCGTGGAAGATTGATACCGGTTTTGCAAGCAATGGTGAAGGCGTTATGCTGCAGTACAACAATGGCTTTGTATATTACCAGTCTGGCGCGCTCTCTATCAACCGCATATCCACCGAAGGTGTGATTCCTGCCAGCCCTCTCACTGCTGTGTATTACAATTCAACAGTGGCGTCCTCAGGCCCTAATTTTAAAGGCTCTGGCGTTTTTTCGAATGGCGATCTCCTGTTCGCTGCATACTCCTACGGAGACGTGGCTTTTGATATTGGAAATACGGAGACGGCTGATACGCTTTTCAATATCGGAAACGCCGCTCTAACAGCGCCTTTTCTATTGATGCGCGTTACGCCTGATTTACAGGTGACTTGGATGACCTATTTGAGCAATGGACGAGACCCCGACAATAAGTTTATCCCCGTTGCCATTGACATGAACGATGACGTATTTGCCTGCGTACAGGTTAACTCGGAAATGACGGTTGGCACCGATGTTATTTCAAATACCGAGAATGTATTCGTTGGCATTGGATCTCTCGTAAAACTCGATGAAAATGGTCAAGGAGTGTGGGCTCGTACCCTCGATAACAACGAGGTCGCTCTCGGATGGAGCATTACGGCCGCTCAGGATGTGCCAGGTGTATGGATTGGCGGGGGATACTCTTTTACGCCTGATTTCGACGGCTTTCCTATGCCAACATCATCCAACAGCTTTCCCTTCCTAGCAAAATGTAGCACTGATGGGCTTTATACCAATGTGTTCATCCCCACTGACTTTAATCAGACAGATGTTTTATCTCTGAAACCCACAATGAACGGACGTTACATCGCCGGAGGAAAACTGAACAGCATCAACGCGCCTTCGTTTAGCTGCGTCGAAATTGATCCGGCTAAAGGATTTTATATCGGGGCTTTCAGTGAGCAGCCGGAGGGTGTTCCACAGCCCACCTTATCTCAAATAGATAACGTCTTGACTGTAAGTCCACCTTTCGATGGAGAAATTGTTTGGTTTCTTAATGGAGTTGAAATTCCAGGGGCAAACGGACAAACATTTACAGCCACTGAATCAGGCAATTATTCTGTTACATACACTTCTACCACCGGTTGTCCGAGTAGCGAGACTTCAGACGAGTTTTTCGCTGAAATTGTCTCGGTAAATGAGCTGGCAAATCTCGCATGGAGCATCTACCCAAATCCCACCGCAGGAGAACTCTTTGTTCGCAAATCAAACGTTCCTTCAGTTTCATGGCGTTTGGAGATTTGCAATGTGCACGGACAAATAGTGGAGCAATCTGTATGCACGGGAGAGCTATGTAGCATTGATCTTTCAAATCTCCCTTCTGGATGGTATGTAGTCCGCATTTCGGATGCGAAGGAATTCGCCTCGTATGTGCTTCAGAAACACTGATCAACAAAGCAAGAGATAACAAAATTGTTTTCGAAGTGCCTAAAAAACCAAAAAGGCCACCCCGTTGGACGGCCTTCGTTGGTAAATAAATGAAAACAATTAAACTATCTAAATATCTCTACATGAGAACTTACAAGGGGGTTTAACGGATATATGGGTGCCGGGTTACACCGGCGATGAAAAAAAAACAGATGTTCTTTAAATCAGTTGGTTATCAGTAGAATACAAGGTTATTCGATAGCGCTTTTCTTTGCGTTAACGCGTTTCGTATCTTCGCACCATGAAGTTTCAACCGCTCGACGATAAAATCCAAGAAGCGCTCCTAGGGGGCGGACAAGCGCGTATTGATGCGCAACACGCCAAAGGAAAACTCACCGCCCGTGAACGAATATCCTTTCTACTCGATGAAGGCTCTTTCGAAGAAATTGGCATGTTTGTGACTCACCGCTCCTCCAATTTTGGCCTCGATAAAGAAAAATTTCTCGGCGACGGTGTTGTTACCGGTTATGGAACCATTCATGGACGTTTGGTGTACGTCTTTAGTCAGGATTTTACCGTGCTGGGCGGCTCTCTGGCAGAAGCTCATGCAGAGAAAATCTGCAAGATTATGGATCTTGCCATGAAAAATGGAGCCCCTGTCATCGGTTTGAATGATTCCGGTGGTGCTCGCATTCAAGAAGGGGTGGTTTCACTCGGGGGGTATGCCGATATCTTCTATCGCAACGTAAGGTCAAGTGGAGTAATTCCACAGCTTTCTGCTATCATGGGTCCATGTGCAGGCGGGGCCGTTTATTCCCCGGCTCTCACAGATTTTATTTTCATGGTAGAAGGCTCTTCGTATATGTTTGTTACCGGACCCAACGTGGTTAAAACAGTAACACATGAAGAAGTTACCAGCGAAGAACTGGGCGGAGCCCTCACTCACGCAGTGAAAAGCGGTGTGACACACTTCACAGGGGAAAATGAAATTGCAGTTCTCAATGACTTGAAAAAATTGCTTTCGTATGTCCCGCAAAACTGCGAATCACTACCTCCTTCAGTGCCGTACACTTCTGGAAATGAGGTGCGAATGAACCTCGATAGCATCGTGCCTGAAAACGCCAATCAACCCTACGACATCAAAGAAGTCATTCATGGTGTGATTGATGAAGATACCTTCCTGGAAGTGCACAAGGAATACGCCGCAAATATTGTTGTAGGCTTTGGTCGACTGGCCGGACAAAGCATCGGTATTGTGGCCAATCAACCGGCGTATCTCGCTGGAGTGCTCGACATTAACGCGTCGAACAAAGCGGCTCGTTTTGTGCGCTTTTGTGATGCCTTCAATATCCCACTCCTTGTTTTTGAAGATGTGCCGGGCTTCTTACCGGGCACCGATCAAGAATGGAAGGGAATCATCAGCAATGGGGCCAAATTGCTCTATGCCTTCAGCGAAGCAACTGTGCCACGCATTACGGTAATCACCCGCAAAGCCTATGGTGGCGCTTATGATGTGATGAACTCGAAACACATTGGGGCTGACATGAACTTCGCCTGGCCTATGGCTGAAATCGCTGTTATGGGCGCTAAAGGTGCTGCTGAAATCATCTTCCGCAAAGAAATATCTGCTTCACCAGATCCAGAGGCAAAATGGAAAGAAAAGGAAACTGAGTACGCCGATCTTTTCGCAAATCCATACAACGCCGCTGCTCGTGGATACGTAGATGAGGTCATAAAACCGCATCAAACTAGGGCAAAACTGATTCGCGCCTTCGATATGCTCAAAAATAAAGTGGACGTGTTACCGAAGAAAAAACACGGCAATATCCCCCTTTAAAAACGTAGCACCAACAAAACGCTTTTCCGCAACTGACGCCACCAAGGCTCCAAAACCATTTCAGCCGGGTCTTTTTGGATGCATTCCGCCATACCCTCCAACATCGACTTCAATGGAAGTCGATCTGTGCTGCCTAACTCAGGTAAGTTTGCCAACTCCTCCAAATACCGCGCAGCTTCTATAGGCATCACCACCTGATCTTCACCACGAGCGTGGGTGAAGGTCACCTGCGCCTCGCGTTTTGAAAAAGGCAACACCTCTATATGAAGACGGTAACGGTAAACAAATAAATCATCGCGACGAACATCGTCCGGAATGAAATTGTTTATGTGGCTGAAAATCAAGTTTTTATGAATGGTGGTAGCAGGCACTTTGAAGTCGAAGAAATCGGTCACATCCATATCTAAAGCATTGCCATGCAGATAGTTATACAAAGCTGCAGTTAGTCCAGATCCATACAATTCGTGGTCAGCTCCGGTTGGATCTTCATGGTACAAATCGTTGTTCGCGAATCCCTCAAATTCAGGCCCTGTGCATATAACTTGATATGCTTCAGGATGTTTACCCACCGGACTGTGCGCTGTCATCGCAAATCGGTGCCAAAAACCTGATTGAATGAGTTGATTTTCAAAAAGTTGACGAACAACTTCTAGTGAGTCAATGGTTTCTTGCTCTGTTTGCGTCGGAAAGCCGTACATCAAGTAGGCATGCACCAAAATACCCGCATCTGTAAAGCCTTTACATACGCGAGCTACTTGCTCAATGGTAACCCCCTTTTCCATGAGAGCAAGCAATCTGTCGCTCGCTACTTCTAATCCTCCCGTTACGGCAATGCACCCGCTTATGGAGAGCACGCGACATAAATCAGGGGTAAAGGTTTTTTCGAAGCGTATATTGGTCCACCAGGTCACCTGCAATCCACGTCGAATAATCTCCAAAGCAATGTCGCGCAATGCGAGAGGTGGCGCGGCTTCGTCAACAAAGTGGAATCCGGTTTCACCCGTTTGACGAATCAATGCCTCCATTTTATCCACAAAGGTGGCCGCTTGCGAATTTTCGTAACGACCTATATAATCAAGAGAGATATCGCAAAATGAGCAGCGTTTCCAATAGCATCCGTGGGCCACGGTGAGCTTGTTCCAACGACCATCATTCCATAAGCGGTGCATGGGGTTGGGGTTGTCGAACATGGAGAGGTATTCAGTGAGCCTCAACCCGCTGTAATCAGGAGCGGGTAAATTATTGTGGCCAGGCTCTCCCAACATCGAACCTGAGTGGTAAACAACCGCCCCATGCTCTCTGCAAAAGGTTCGCTTCAGCGCACCCCCTTGCTTGAGGTGGTCCAACAAGGCCAGCAAGGGTCCTTCACCGTCGTCTACTAAAATGTAATCGAGGTAATCGAAAACACGCGGATCGCGTAAATCGCGCAACTCGGTGTTTACATATCCTCCCCCCATTATAATTTTGGTGTTGGGGTGATTCTGCCGAATCCACTGCGCACTCTTCAAGGCACCGTAGAGATTACCTGAAAAAGGCACCGAAAAGCCAACCACATCATGAGGTTCTTTGAAATAGGCTGCAACACACTCCCATAGCATGTTATCAATCAACGTGTTCGGGGCTTGTAGTTCAGACTCAATGGGTGAAAAAGACACGGCAGTACGAGCAATACGCTCTGCATAACGGGTCAACTCCAGATGCGGACCAACCGATTGACCAATAGCATCAATCAAGTCTTCGATATACAATGTGGCTAGAAAGCGGGCTGTATCGTATACATTATGGTCTCCCATGAATTGCAAACGCTGTTCTAAATCTTGAAACCGGGTGCCGGCAGGCAGGTATTTATTGCGAACTATGCGATGCGCCAACGTGGGCTGTTTATGCTGTAAAAAAGCTATAACGGGCTCTATGGTGTCGAGGTATTGGTCTCTGCGGTTCAATACGGTTTGCGCGGCGTCATCTAGGTTAAACGACCCGCTGCTCATGGCATCAAACACACGGGTAAGGCCTTGACGCGAAAAAATGCGCAGAAACAAGTCGAGCCCTAGATCTCCTTGCGCTACAGAAATGCCTTGTGAACGAAGAAAGCCTGCCAAGTATGCCGTGGCAGGGTAGGGGGTGTTGAGCTGGGTGAGCGGTGAAGTGAGCAGCAGCATCAACGCGGAGGTTCAGTGAATTTATAGTCCTTTAAAACGGGAAACTTGGCGCGAAAATCGGCCAAATCATGCGGGTCCAGAACGGCATGGAATACCTCTTCTTTTCCGGGCTCGCCAGCGGCGAGGATGGCGCCACGTGGGTCTAAAACTACTGAATCTCCACTGTGGTCAATACCGTTTCCATCTGTGCCCACGCGATTGACACCTACAACATAACTTTGATTTTCAATGGCCCGTGCTCTCAACAAGGTGCTCCACGGATAGGATCGAACAGCCGGCCAATTGGCAACGTATAATAATACATCGTACGGCTGCTCAAAGGTATTGCGAGCCAACTCGGGAAAACGCAAGTCGTAACAAATCAACGGTAAGATTCTCCAACCTTTCCAATCAACGAGGTGGCGAGAGCTACCAGATGTATACTGCGCGGGTTCATTGCCGAAAGAAAAAAGATGCACTTTGTCGTAGCCAACATATTCGCCGGAAGGAAAAACAGCGTGCAAGCGATTGTAAAACTGCTGACCTACGCGCATTGAAAGACTTCCTATCACAAGAGCTTCTGTATCGGCTGCCAATCGGCGCATCCAGGCGATTGCATCTCCGTCTGGACTTTCTGCAAATACCTCCGGCTGCATGGTGAACCCGGTGGTGAACATCTCCGGCAAAACAATAATGTCAGTAGTATTCCGAAGTCCTGACATGGCATCAAGCCTGCGCAGATTCTCAGCGCGGTTCTCCCAAACGATGTTGCTTTGGACGGCCGTAATTCGAAGCGGGTTCTGCATACCTATCTTTTTTCAACGTCTAAGGTACGGCGTGACGCGCAGATGCATCAGCCATAGAGCGAAAAACTTCAGGAAGATGTAGAAACTTTTTAAATCGACTTCAAAACTTCCGCCGCGGCGAGCAAGGTATCATCGTTCTTTGCAAAACAAAGCCGCAACATCTGATCGTGCAGAGGTTGTTGGTAGAAGACGGAAACCGGAATGGTGGCAAGCTTGTACTTGGCAGTCCACTCACGCGCTATTTCCACATCTTCTCGCTGATCGATTTTGCTGTAGTTCAAAAGCTGAAAATAGCTTCCCTCCGCGGGTTTAAATGAAAAACGACTCCCTTTCAAGGCCGATAAAAACAGGTCGCGCTTGGCTTGGTAGAACTTGTTTAGCTCTTGAAAATGGTTCGGATGTGCGGCCATAAAGTCGGCAATCCCCAACTGAATGGGAGTGTTGGCGGCAAACACGTTGTATTGATGCACCTTGCGGAATTCAGCCATCAGGGCAGCGGGACCAGCTATGTATCCGGTTTTCCATCCTGTTGCGTGAACGCTCTTCCCGAACGACCCTACAATCATGCTCTGGTTAGCGAGAGCAGCGCGTGAAGCACAACTGGCGTGCGGCTCACCATCGAACACTATGTGTTCATACACTTCGTCGCTCAAAACAATGATATCGGAGCCGATGGCGATTTTCTCTAATTCGAATAGATCAGCCAATGAAAGCACCGTACCCGTAGGGTTATGAGGCGTATTGATGATGATCATCCGCGTTTTCCGGTTCACCACTTTCCGAACTTCATCCCAATCAATGCGGTAGTGTGGGCCTTGTAAGCGAATAAATACGGGGATCCCCCCAGCGAGCTCTATGGCAGGAGCGTAACAATCGTATGCAGGGGTGAACACAATCACTTCATCCTTTTCCCTCACCAATGCGGTGATAGCGGTGAATAAAGCCTGCGTTGCTCCCGCAGTTATGGTGATCTCTTCTCCCGGATGATACGCAATGTTGTTGCGTAACCTGAAATGTTCTGCCACCGCTTCGCGCAAAGCCATTGCACCTGCCATCGGTGAATATTGATTGTGCCCGTCATAAATATGTCGGGCTACCATCTCCTTCAAGGCTGCGGGAACATCAAACTCAGGAAATCCTTGTGAAAGATTCAATGCGTTATGCTCAGCAGCAAGGGCCGACATAACGGTGAATATACTGGTTCCTGTGCGTGGTAACTTGGAAGAGACAGAAGTACTGAATTGTGGCATACAGATGAAATGGCGCGCGAATTTACAACTCTCCGTCGGGGAGGCCTACCATTGTGAAAAAAAATAAGCTTTTTTTTCTGTCTAGCGAATCACTGCTATGCGCCCAACGTTGGTTTCTTGTCCGTCTTGACGAGAGGCAAAAATAAGATACACACCTGTGGCGACGCGTCTTCCATCCGGACCATTGCCATCCCATACTGCCCGGCCCCCGTTCGAGGTGGTGGCATACACGGTGTGGCCTGCGATGTCTGTTATTTTCACATCGCATTCATACGATAAACCATCAATGGTAATGAGTCCGGAAAAATCTTCCCGAACGGGATTCGGATAGATAGACAGGGTGCTTATTTCTTCGTCGAAGTTGGTGGCATCAGACATGTATGAGATGATGCCGCGATCGGTGGCAAAGAAGATTTCACCGTTGCTGTGATTAATGGTAATATCCACAACGTTGTTCGAAAGAAGTGGGCTGTTTTCGGCCGTAAAATGCAAAATCTGGTCAATGCCATCCGGACTAACGAGGTACACTCCACTGCTGGCTGTGGCGATCCACTTGCGGTTCGCGCCGTCTATTTCAATCGCGTTGATTTGTTCAGTGGCGAGCAGTTCTTGAATGTTGCCATCTTGCTCAATGAGTATGGTCTGAGCGTCGAAGTTCTCACCGCTGAAAATGGCATCAGGAGCGTAAAAAACACTGATTCCCTGCAAAGTGCCCACCCATATTTCTCCATCGAGGTCTTCGGTAATCGAATAAACGTCTATGTTGGTCAATCCGCCCGCACCCGCTTCGTTGGTCAACACGCGGTAGCTGTCGTCACTGGGGTCTGACGGTGTGCCATTGTGATTCAATACCATTAGTCCTTTAGCGCGCGGCACAATGCTCCAAACATACCCTTGGCGGGTTGTTAAAATGTCACCTAAGAAATCATCGGTACCGATATCAGGCAAAAAACTAAATGAGGTAAAATTTCCACCCTTGGAGTACACGTGCAATGGGGTGCTTGAATAAGCATTTGAAAACCAAAGGTTACCCTCTTCGTCAAAGTCGGCACCACCCACACCAATCCGCACAGATCCTCCAAAATTGGCTTGTTGGAGTGGGCTGTTGTTCTGATTGAAGATGTTTTTAATTGCACCGTTTTCAACCTCAATTAAACCTTCCTCCCATGAGCCCAGAAACAAGCGCTGGTTGTTGAGTGGGTCAACAGCAACGCACATATAATCGTTGATTTCGGCAATGTCGTTTTCACCCGGAACTGATGGCACAAATACCCATTGGTCATTCACCAAGCCATAAATGCCTTTTTTGTCGTAGTTGCTGGTCCAGGTAGCATCAACGCCACCAGAAGCCACCCATAGGTTGTTGTTGTACGCATCCAACCGACGGGCATTGAAGGCAGGTGGGCCGGCAGGAAGGTAGTTGGTCTCTGTGAGGTCAGCACCTAGGAAAAGCAATCCACCCCCGTTGGAGGCTATCCACACATTTCCATTGCTATCAAAATCGGTTGCTTGAGGGTACAACACATTCCCATTGATGTTTTGTTGAATGGAGATAACTTCGAGATCAGGAGTAAGCCAAGAAACTTTTTGAAAAGCGCAAACCGCGAGAGAGGACGCGTTAGTATGCAGATCATCGACAACGAAATTGTCTAATTCTGTGGCATGTACCCAGTTCCAATCTCCAATTTCAGCATACCAGACTTCATCCAGAGGGTCTCCGTCTAACACCAAAAACATCCGATTGCCTATGATTGCGATATCGGTGTAATTGGCCTCCGGTAAGGGTATCTCGCTTAGTTCTTCCCAGTTTTCAAAACTAGTGAGAAAGGTGTTGCTGATTTCTCCTCTGTACAATCCTTGCTCTGTGGCTGCATACCAATGTATTCCGTCGCGGTCAAGGGCATTCACGCGAGTGAGGTTGTTCTGTCCCGTCAAATACCATGTTTCAACCACTTCTTGGCGATTTGGATTGATCACAACCACGCCGAACCCGCATGAAAGGTAGGCCAGCCCCTCTTTGATGTGGATATCGTAAATGCGCTTGTCTCCAAACACATTGCTGTTCTTGATGTCGGCTAAGTTGTAGGTAGATCGGTTGCGAATCAAATCAACATTTCCGCTTTGGTAGGCAAC
>JBJOIB010000279.1:0-3860 GCA_046047375.1 Bacteroidota bacterium | reverse complement strand
TCGTACCGCTAATCACGCCTCCCCTCGGAGTAATCTGCCCCATCAAAACTCCGTTGGTGCGAACGGTAGGGGTAATTTCATTGTCGGTATTGTATGCAATCACTGCACGCATGTTGGGCTTGTACGTACCCACTTCATAAAAATCACGCGTTGCGCGAACAGCATCTATTTCCGTTAATCCGAGTGTGGAATTCGGAGCAATAAATCCTGGATATACGTGCTTGCCATTGGCGTCAATGGTGATGTCGTACGATCTGATTCTAGCCCCGTCAACTGTTCCAACGAATACAATCTTCCCCTCTTCAAATCCAATAGCGCCCTGGTCTATAACTGTGCCATCTCCTATGTGCAATGTGGCCCCAACAATCAGGATGGATTGCTCCTGAGCCGCGGCAGGTGTGGGTTGAGCATGACCAACAACAGCAATCCAAAAGCTCAATAGTGCGAGTATCTGTTTCATCGTAGTTCCTCCGTGGCTGAATCGCAATGGTAGCGATGTTTTACTTTTTCCTTCGGCTTTTCCTTGCCCTCTGCAGGCTCATCGAGCATTTTTTGAATCAATCGCGCGCGTTCAGCGCGGATGCTCGCTCGCAACTCTGAATCTACATTCCGATCAAAATAACACCTGCCATCTACATAGGTCTGTTGCACAACGGCATAAATACTCAATGGTGGGGCATTCCAAATCACAAAATCCGCATCCTTCCCAGCTTTTAAAGAGCCCATTCGCGCATCTAGATGCAGAAGCTTTGCTGGATTCAAGGTCACAAATTTCAAAGCCTCTTCTTCCGGAACTCCCCCATACTTCACGGCCTTCGCAGCCTCTTGATTCAACCTGCGCGCCATCTCCGCATCGTCACTATTGAAGGCGGTTGTTATTCCGTGCTCCCACAAAATAGCCCCATTGTACGGAATAGCATCCTTAACTTCATACTTATATGCCCACCAATCGCTGAAACTCGAAGCCCCTGCGCCATGTTCGGCCATTTTATCAGCTACTTTGTACCCCTCTAAAATGTGCGTGAAGGTGTTCAAGGTGAAACCTAAACTATCTGCAACGTGCATCAACATATTGATCTCGTCTTGACGGTAGCTGTGACAACTAATGAATCGCTCTTTTTTCAATATTTGAAGCAACACCTCTAACTCTAAATCCTTCCGGGGTGGAACTGCAGTAGATGCTCTTTTCTTATCTTTTAGCAATGCCTCGTATTCATCCCACTCTTGCTCGTACTCTAAGGCCCGTATAAACATGTCGTAATACACTTGCTCCACACCCATTCGCGTCTGCGGAAACCTGCTTGTGTAGTCTTCTCCGCTGTTGGATTGTTTCACGTTTTCACCCAATGCGAATTTGATGAATGGCGCGGCTCCCTCAATCAACATCTCTCCAGGTGAAAGTCCCCACCTCAGCTTAATAATCGCACTTTGACCACCAATCGGATTGGCCGAACCATGCAGCAATTGCGCCGCGGTAACACCTCCGCTCAGCTGTCTGTAAATATCTATGTCTTCACTGTCTACAACGCTTCCTATGCTCACCTCTGCACTGCTGGTTTCGGTCCACTCATTGACCCCGCGAGAGATGGCTATGTGAGAGTGCTCATCAATGATACCCGGCGAAATATGCATGCCAGTAGCGTCAATTTCTCTAACCACACCTCCTTGCTTGCCTAGTATCTTTTTAGGATCTATTTGCTTGCCAACGGCAAGGATTTTTCCGCCACTGACCAAAAGCTCCCCATCTTCAATAACACCCTCTGCCTCACATGTCCACAAGGTCGCATGCCTTATCCATAGCGTTTCCTGAACAGGCTGCTTTGTCCAACCATAAGCCATAAAAGGATAAATGATATCTCCTTTTTCAAGGCTCTGTCGAGCTTTTTTCTCCCGCTCTTTATTCGTTAGTGGCTGTGTCTTTGAAGCTCTAAGTTCCACATGGGTTCCTTCTCGGTCTTCTCCCTGCAATTCCCACTGATCTCCTTTAACGTAACCACTGAAGCGCCAAACGCCATCTACAAAGTTTTCCTTAGGACCAATAGCAAGCGTTAATATGGTACCTTCTTGTTGAAGCTTCGCTGGAACATCGAGTGTGTCTGGTTGCATAACACCACTCGAATCTGCCTTTAACGTGGCTATCCGCAAACGAGTTTGGTGTTTTCCTGGCTTTCCAGACACCTCCATGAGCATCAACTGCCCTTGCATGCGCACGTCGTAATGGCCCGATAAGTCAGGTGTACTCTGGTCTATCAGCACAAAACGCTCTCCTTGAACCCAGTGCTCAAACAATCGAGCCGACTCGTCGAATATGGGCTGATCTGAAACAAGAATATTCGCCACTTTTCCGACCTCTATGCTCCCAACAAGGTGTCCTATTCCAACCATCTCCGCAGGCAATGTGGTCAGTGCTTTTAACGCCTCTTGTTCAGGTAATCCGGCATCGATGGCTTTGCGAACTGCTTCAAAAAGTAAGTCGGGCGATTTCAAACCCCGCGAAGTAAAGGCGAACTGTATTCCTGACTTGTGCAGAAGTGCTGGATTGAATGGTGCCATTTCCCAATGCTTGAGCTCGGTTAAGCTCACCAATCGAGCATTGTAAGGATCTGCCACGTCCATTGCTTTGGGAAAATTCAACGGGAGGATGAACTTTCCTTGGGTGGCAACAACTTCATTCAACCGCATGTACTCATCTCCCGCGCCGCGGAAAATATATTGCTTGCCAAACTCATCACCAATTTTGTCGGCGCGAAGCACATCTAAACGATCGCGAACCTCGAAAATCGTTGGTAACCCCTCAATGTTATTCCATGCCTCTAAACTCAAATTACGCTCGCGTTGCACACCCCCTTTCCTATACCAATCTGCATCCAAATAGGTCTGACGTATCAAAGCAATCGCACCCATCAACGAGCCCGGGTAATCTTGTGTAGAACTTCCCTTGCGAAATGACAGCCAACTAGATGCCCGAGGTACTAGCAAAGCCTCGTGTTGTTCACTACCCGTAGTAACTACTGCAGCGGTCCCACGCGCAATGCCGTCGTGAACATGGGTTTGCAAAACAGCAAAACCTGCATTGCGATAAGCCTTCAACTGCTCCTCATTCACCACAAACACTTCAGAAGCATTTACCTCCGGATGCACGGCCTCGTTCCACCCAAAACTGCCTTTTTTAGACGAATTCGGCTGAGGACCGCGGCCAGGCCTGCGCGGTGCTATTTCAGGAAGACCATAGTCTGTATCCAAATCGATGAATGATGGATAAAGATGTTTCCCCGCTAAATCAATCGTCACAACCTGCTGCAAGTTCGGTAATCCCTTGCCAACATAAATAATAACCCCGTCATTGATCGCTACATGAGCATTTTCCAGTACAACCTCCGCATTCACATGAACCGTAGCATTGGTTAAAACATACGTGGTTAAGTGTTTATCAGCTGTCTCATACGATGGAAAGGTAGGCTGAGCCCAAATTCCGGTAAACAACCCCGAACAAATCAATAAAAATAGATGTCGCATAAACTCATAGAGTGAAAAACAAATGTAAGCGGTGACGGTTGAATAACAAAAGGCAAAAAACTTTGTTGCTATCTTTGTATCATGGAAACGAAGAAGAGAATACCTACCTCAGTATATGCGGAAATGACGCCTAATCCGTCTGTTATGAAGTTTGTTGCAGACCGACCGCTCATCAGCGGTGGACAACAAGTGGAATTTCATGATGCCGCTCAGGCCAAAGGAGCCTCTCCCCTGGCCGAGGAACTGTTTCATTTCCCCTTTGTTACAGCCGTATTCATCTCCGGCAACTATGTGTCGGTCGTAAAAGATGACTCTTTGGGTTGGGAAATGATTGTAATGCAACT
>JBJOIB010000278.1:0-3146 GCA_046047375.1 Bacteroidota bacterium | reverse complement strand
GATTTTGTGGTTGGGGCTGGTACTTCAGCGATTCCAAATCGGTATTCTACATCCGTTTTGGTGCCTTCGGAGCGGTCATTCTATGTTCGTTTATTGCAAAGAGACTTCAATGGCGCGGTGATGTATTCGCCCACGATTTATGTTGAACAGAAAGAAACGCGGTCATTTCAGGTTTTTTCTCGGGGGAATAATTTGGTCGTTCAGAATCTTACCGATAACGATCAATTGATTGATTTACAGGTTTATTCTGTTGACGGAAGGTTGAAATACGACGAAAGGCTTCAAATTTCTTCGGGCGGACAAACGTCCATTGGTGAATTCTCAGGGCTCTCGGTTGTGCTTTTGTATGAGGATGGAGCCTTGGTGCACAACGAGCGTGTTTTTTTCGAGTAATATCTTCCCCTCTTTTGCTTATCTTCGATTCACATAGTGTTTCATGAAATCCAGTTTGTTGCTATTCGCCGCGGTTATCGCATTGTTTGTTTTTCCTTCTAGTGGGGTAAAAGAAGCTTCTGGAAATTCATTTGATTGGTTGGTAGGTGAATGGAAGCGGACAAATGATGAGAATGGATATCAGACCTACGAACGGTGGACACGACTTGAAGACGGGAACTACCTCGGTCATGGGGATGTGTATGCAGAAGGAGAGGTTGTATTTCAAGAAGAGTTGCGCCTCAGATTGTCGAACAACGAGTGGACTTTAACCGTTAGCAGTGTGGGACAAGACCCGGTTGTGTTTCGGATGTCGTCAAGTACCGATTCTTCTTTTGTTGTCGAAAACCCTAGTCATGATTTTCCTAAAATCATTCGCTATGCGCGGGTTGTAGACGAATTACATGCCAGCATTGAAGGGGGGACTGTTCTGATAGACTTTTTCTTTGCGCCTCTTGGCGGATGAGAAGTTAGAATGAAGGACAACCGATGGTTCGGAAATGATACGTACGTTTTTTCCGAAACCACATTTTCTTGCGCCAGTGTGTTTTTTTCTGATTCAAGGAAGATGCACAATCAAGCGATTTATCATGCTTCATGACAACGGGATGCCCTTTTCTCGTAACCACTGTTTGAGCAACCGGTTTCATGTGAAAGCCTACGATAGCCAAAAGCACAGCGGCCGCATAGCGCCATTTAAAAGAAAGGGAGGAAGGACGTTGGTTGAGTTGCTCCTTTCTGAAAATACCACAAAGGGCTTGTCCTTGTTGCTCCATCAAATCTTGAATTTCTTCTTGTGATTTCTGTGTGCAGTCCACTACTACTTTGTTGCATCCTTTGCAAAATCGGCCGCCCTCAATAGGTATCATTCGGTTCATCAGCATCGGACAAGGAGCGTTGACAGTTGGTTTCATAAGGTGATTTATAGATAGACTTCGTTTGTTGCCATTGGGTTGCAGGGAAATGAGTGGCTTCAGGATTTTTTTAGGTCTTTTTCTTACACAGAAGCCATTGAGCCTGCGTACATTTCGGTCATGAACAAGAGCATCATTGTTGGGATTTTACTCGTTTTAAGCGGATGCGATTCCGAACAGGCAACCGATAGCGAGCGTCAGGCTAAGGAGGATCAGGCGAGCTTTGCTTCAACAGCCTATGCTGAGGAAATGACAGAAACTTATCTCGACCAGGCAGCAGAAGAGCTAGCCGTTGATCAGCCAGGAACGGTGGTGGTATTTGATCATTTGGAAGTGTTTTTACCCGAGTTTGTAAGCACCGCAGGCACCGTAGTAACGGTAGACTCAGCAGCTGACAGCATTTGGATGGATGCCGAACTGGAATCGCGTTTTTTAGGGGTGCCTTTGGAAATCAAAACTGATCTGACAGACCTTGTTGTTGAGGGGCAGTACGTGGCATCGGTGCTTTTGTACAACGATGGAGGAATTTGTGAACTAAGCAGTTTGCCAACACTTTCAAGTCGCTTTCAAATCATTCCAACGATGGAGAGCAACCCACATCGGTATTTGCCTTTTTCAGAGCTGTCACAAGGATCCATTTCTTACACTGGTGTTACATCCGAGCAAATCCGCGCCGCTGTGCGCGAAAACTGTTCTGAACATTATTTAGAGCTTCCGATTTTTGCTGGTGATTCGATTCAAGTGGGGGAATATCCGCTGCGTTGCGAACCGCATTTATTTGTTGTGAGAATCACGGGAACCGAGAGTTACACAGGACGGAAGAGGCAGTTTGTGCTTTCCGTTCCCCATTCAATTGGCTGTTGAGAAAAGTGTAACTTAGACTGTTTAAAAATCTATCGATATGCGCATCTTAAGAAATATTGGAGCTGTGATAGTGGGGCTTTTTGTGGGGAGCCTTGTCAACGGGCTCATTGTTGGTTTGAACGGAAAGTTGATTCCGTTGCCGGAAGGCGTAGATGTATCAACCCCCGAGGGATTGGCTGCGGCCATGTCTAAATTTGAGGCGATACATTTTCTGATGCCGTTTTTAGCGCATGCCTTGGGTACATTAGTTGGAGCGCTTTTAGCTTCGTTTATTTACGTTGGAAACCGCATGATTGCTGCCATGGTTGTTGCCACCTTATTCTTTTTTGGCGGTCTGTATATGGTCGTAATTCTCGATGCACCTATGTGGTTCAACGCGCTCGATTTAGTGGTTGCATATTTTCCTATGGCTTACATTGGTGCCAAGTTGGCCGGTATGAAGAAGTCATTAAATGGTTGACCCAGGTCTTCGATTCTAGGTAATTGGTTGTAACTTTTGGGCAAAGGTGTGCGTCACTTTTTTACCAAAATCAACCAATGAAAGCATCTGTAAACACCCGTTATGGCACACCGGAAGTATTGAGTGTGCAGGAGATTGATGAGCCAAGAACAGGTCCGAACGATGTTAAAATAGCGGTTCATTATTCTTCTGTAAACCGCACTGATAGCGGGTTTTTAACTGGATGGCCCTTGATTGCTCGTTTGTTTAGCGGCTTATTGAAACCGAGATTTCATGTTTTAGGCAACGAGTTTTCCGGCGAAGTGGTGGAGATTGGTGAGAACGTTTCACTTTTTTCTGTTGGTGAGCGTGTTTTTGGGATCGATGCAAATCAGTTTGGTGGACATGCAGAGTATATGGTAGTGTCAGAGAGTAGTTCCATCGCTAAATTGCCCGGTCATATTGATTATCGAACTGCGGCGGCGTCTTGCGAGGGT
>JBJOIB010000277.1:0-4668 GCA_046047375.1 Bacteroidota bacterium | reverse complement strand
CAGAAATTGCAACAAGAAAGAACCAAACAACAGAAGCGATGAACGTGAAACTTGCATTCGTTGTAGCTCTGGTACTTTTCGCCGGCTGCAAAAACCGAAAGAATACAGCTGAAGCTGAACCTGTTGCTCCTATTGATGAGACCATGGAGGTGATCACAGAGCAACCGCAAGAAGAGCCAGTGGAACGCATGGTGCTGTATTATGAGCGCACCAGCTGCTTTGGTACTTGTCCGAGCTTCACCTTCGCCGTTAGCTCCTCTGGTGCAGCCACCTATGAGGGTAGAAATTTTGTGAATCGCATTGGGAAATATACCGGACAGATTGAATACACTCAGATCTACCGCATCATTCGCACATCTGAGCGCTATGGGTACGACACCCTTCAAACTTCCTACGACAACCCCATGGTGATGGATCTTCCTTCCGTGATCACTGAAATAAATGGAAAACGGGTAGAAAATCGATACCGGGGCCCTGATCTTGAAGCCTTGTACTCCGAATTCGACACGTTGATTGAACAAGTCAATTGGCAGGGCGAAACCGACAAAAAGTAAAAACCACGCTTAAATAAACATCCGCCGACCAGGCGAAAAACTGAATGAATATGAAGAAACTATTAACGCTGGCCGCAGCATTTCTTCTCGTACTAACCCAAGTTCGAGCCGACGAAGGAATGTGGTTGCTCAACTTGTTGAAGCGCATCAATGAGGCCGAAATGCAAAACATGGGGCTTAAACTGACAGCAGAAGAGATTTATTCTGTGAATCAGGCAAGCTTGAAAGATGCTATCGTGATGTTGAACGGCGGTATGTGTACCGGTGAAGTAATCTCTTCGGAAGGTCTCGTTTTGACCAACCACCACTGCGCTTATGGAGCTATCCAATCATTTAGCTCGAAAGAACATGACTACCTAACAAATGGTTTCTACGCCTTCGAGAAATCACAAGAAATGCACATCGAGAACTTCGAAATCAGCTTTCTTGTGCGCATCGATGATGTTACCGAACGCGTTCTAAATGGCATTACACCTGCCATGTCTGAAGCTGAGCGCAGTGAAAAAATCGCTGCAGCTATGCAGGAAATCAGAAAAGAAGCTACTGAAGGAACCGGGTACAACGCGCAGGTGAAAGATTTCTTTTACGGAAATGAATACTACTTGTTCGTTTACAACACCTACAAAGACATCCGTTTGGTAGCTGCTCCACCTGAGAGCGTAGGTAAATTCGGTGGCGATACCGACAACTGGATGTGGCCTCGTCATACAGGTGACTTCTCCATGCTCCGTATCTACGCAGATGCTGATAACAATCCGGCCGCATACAGCGCCGATAACAAGCCTTACACTCCAAAACGCCACTTGAAAGTTTCGTTGGACGGTGTTGCGCCAAACGATTTCAGCATGGTGATGGGAAATCCGGGCTCTACAGACCGTTACCTCTCTTCATGGGGTGTTGAACAAGCCATCAGCATCTACAACCCAAGCGTTGTTGAAGTGCGCGACTTGAAGCTAAAAACCATGAAATCACACATGGATAAAGACATCTCTGTACGCATTCAATATGCTTCTAAGTATGCTAGCACGGCGAACTATTGGAAGTACTACATCGGTCAAACGAAAGGTTTGAAGCGCTTGGATGTGGCAGATAAAAAACGCGAACTGGAAGCGAAATTCCGCAAGTGGGTTGCTGCTGATAAAGGCCGCCAAGAAATGTACGGCGATGCGCTGAAGTTGATTGAAGAGTACTACAAGGAGACTGAACCAAAGGTGAAAGCGAATGTGTATGCACTCGAGGCCGGTTTGATTGGCTCTGATATTACCTTGTTTGCATTCCGTTTCAACCGCACCTATCAGCGTGCTATGGCTGAAACCGATGAGGCAAAGCGCAAAGCTATCCTCGAAAGTTTCATCCCTACCGCAGATGCGTTCTATAAAGACTACGACAAGGCAACAGACAAAGACTTGTTTGTAAACCTGATGTCGATGTACAAGCAGAACATTGAAAAGCAATACCTCCCTTCTTTCTTCAGCATCATCGATAAGAAATTCAAAGGGTCTGTAGCGCGTTATGCGGATAAGATGTACGCAACTTCATTCCTGACTGATCGCGCTAAATTCGATGCCTTTATGGCGAAGCCGAATGCGAAGATGGCGGAGAAAGATCTTGCTCTTCAAGCAGCAGTATCAGTGTTTGAAGTGTACAGCCAGTCGTTCACCAATCCGTCGCAAGAGAAGTACGATCGCGGTTATCGTTTGTTCGTGGATGGAATTCGCAAGATGATGCCGGATCAAAAATTTGCACCGGATGCGAACTCAACCATGCGTTTAACTTACGGATCAGTTGGTGACTACTTCCCTGCAGATGGTGTTCACTACGATTACATCACTACTTCGAAAGGGATTTTGGAGAAAGAAGACGCTACCAACCCTGAATTCATCGTACCTGCTGACCTGAAGTCACTCCTTGAAAAGAAAGACTTCGGAAGATGGGCAAATGAAAACGGTGATTTGGTTGTTTGCTTCATTTCCAACAACGACATTACAGGTGGAAACTCAGGCTCACCGGTACTCAATGCCAATGGCGATTTGATTGGTTTGGCATTCGACGGTAACTGGGAAGCCATGAGTGGTGACATTGCATTCGAACCTGAATTGCAGCGCACCATTTCAGTGGATATCCGCTACGTTATGTTCATCCTCGATAAACTAGCCGGTGCTAAGAACTTGATCGACGAAATCGATTTTGTAAGCGCATCAGGCAAATAAGGATACAACTCCAACCCAAAGAAAAACCGCAGTGAATGATCGCTGCGGTTTTTTTTATGTTGCTGAATGATGAAATATCAATTCTGATTCCAATAAATGCGGCTGAAGCGAGATGTATCTGAAGCCCATTCAAATCCAAAAACACCCTCATCCACCCCCTTATCGGTTGAAAAATCTACCAGTTGGAGTTGTTCACCAAAGACCATGTAGATCAACTCAGAACAATAAATGGTGGAGTGGTCGCGCACGTTAAAATCGTGATCAAAAGCGACTTGTTTTTTCAATAAATCGAGCGCTTTGGTTGCCACCGATCGTCGATGTTCGGCCGATAGGTTTCGGTATCGAACCACGCGAAGGCTTCCATCTCTCGCATGATTAGCAAACGTTTGAAAGGAGCACTCCTGCATACCGTTTTGATCAGAGACAGCGCTTGAAACGGCGTGAATAACGCGGAGGGATCCATCTTTCGTTTTGACTACAATTCCGCAATGGGAGATGGGAGTTGTTTCATTCAACGCCGTAACGATTAGCCTGCCTGTAACACCAGTGCCGTATCGACAAACGATATCACCTGTTTGAAGCTCCTCTTCCAGGTGCTTCCACGACTGCTGCTGGCTTGCATCAAGGGCGTCAACTGCCAACCATGTGGCAAAAAAAAGGAGCACCACGAGGATGCTCCCTAAAAATACTTTTTTGCTCACGGCAGATTACTGTTGTTCAACAGCCTCTTCCATCATTTCTGTAGCTTCAGAGTCAAGGCCGTTGATAGGATTGCCCAAAGAGTCTACCTCCATGCTGAGGTCTTCCGCTTCCATATCCATCATATCACCTTCGCTCATGTCGCCCATACCGTCTTCTTTTGGCATGTGAACCAACCACTTACCTTCAACGTTTTTCAAGTTGAGTTCTTCGGTAGCCGTTTCACCGTCCTTCGACGTTTCCATGGTGCAAATAGCGTTTTCACCTTCTACTTTGCATTCCTTACAAACAGCGCTGGTTGGCATCTCGTCACCGGCAAGAGACAACATAGATCCCAAAAGATCCATCATTGGCTTTGTTTCTTCGGTAACATAGTTTTTAGCTTTCTCCATGTCCTTAGCAAGTAGGGCATCGTAGTAAGCTTGAGCAGCAGCCTCTGGAGAATCTCCGCTTCCACCGCATGCGATCAAAGCCATCGCGGCTAGAGCGCTAAAGAAAAATCCAATTTTTTTCAATTTCTTAGAATTAAGTTGTGTTATTGAATCGAAATTCGCTGCGAAATTCGGCAGAATTCCCGACACTGCAATCGATTCTTAAAAAATTGTTTTCCACCGAATTCGGTGATTTTAGAACAAAAAAAAGGAGACCTCTTCGATCTCCTCATTACTCAAGGCTTTAAAAGCTTAGTGAGCAGCTTCTTCAACAGCTTCAGTTGCAGCTTCCATAGCGTCAGTAGCTACAGAATCAGCAGTAGCAGCAGCAGTTTCAACAGCTTCAGTTGCTTGATCAGCAGCAGTTTCAACAGCTTCAGTAGCAGTGTTTGCTGCTTCTTCAACAGCTTCAGTTGCAGAACCACCACAAGCAACCAATGCAGTCATTGCAAGAGCAGTAGCGAAAATAGATACAGTTTTCATTTTGAACAGAATTACAGGTTATCGAGTCATTCGAAATCTGCTGCAAAGTTGTGACTTTTTTTGACATGTATAACAATTTTAAGACTTTTTTGTTATTAACCGCTATTTGTTGATTTCCAGCCGTTTAAGAACCGAAATACGCGTTGTTTGAATACACACTCTAGACCGAATGCTTCCAAAGCCCCCTGAAAGCACAGCTGCCCTGCCTTGCTCCATCATCTCAATGCAACATTTCACCCACATGCTCCACATTTATGAGGCTACTTTAACGGATGCTTCGCATCTTTGCAT
>JBJOIB010000276.1:0-3443 GCA_046047375.1 Bacteroidota bacterium | reverse complement strand
AAAGCAATGGGGGTAAATTTGCCTATGCACCGTTGAATTACGAAGATCTATCGCTGAATGAAGATCAACTGCTAAGCTTGAAATCATCGCATCTGCAGCATCGAAACAAGTTGTTCGCTTTTCCAGCCCAATCAAACGTTTCAGGAGTGCGGCATTCGCTGGAATGGATCAAGGTATTTCAAAATGATGGATGGGATGTATTGCTCGATGCCGCAGCTTACGTGCCTACCTCGCGCCTGGATCTGAAAAAACACACCCCCGATTTTGTGTCGGTATCGTTTTACAAAGTTTTCGGTTTTCCTACCGGCATCGGATGTCTTTTGGTGCGAAAAACGAAATTCAACAAGCTTCAAAAACGCTGGTTCGCCGGTGGAACTGTGTCTTTGGTTTCTGTAAACGTCGATAATTACTACCTCGCAGGAAACCACGAACGTTTCGAAAACGGTACAGTAAATTACCTCGAAATTCCTGCTGTGGGCCGAGGTATCCAATTCATGAATGAACTTGGAATGGACCGTCTTCATGAACGTGTGGCGAGCCTTACCACGTATTTGATTGCTGAGTTGGAAAACCTGCATCACGACAATGGAGCGCCACTAGTTAAAATCTTCGGCCCCTCACGTCAAGCTGATCGCGGTGCTACCATTATTCTCAACTTCTTTGATGTCGAAGGACATGCCTATCCCTTTGAAGAAATCGAGGCCATGGCAAGCCAACGCATGATTTCTTTGCGCGGTGGTTGCTTCTGTAATCCGGGAATCGACGAAGTGAACAACTGTCTATCTACCAATGAGTTGGCTGCCTATTATACCACGCGCGACAAAGGGGATTACTACGATATGATCGCGTTTCTCGGAAAAATGCGAGGTGCCATACGCGTTTCACTGGGCATGGGAACCATTCAAGCGGATCTCGACGCTTTTGTTGAATTCAGCCGATCGTTGCTCAATAACTGACCTTTTCCGCAGGTGAGTGTATCTTCATGGGTATCCACCAAATGACGGTTTAAGAGCAAATAGCGCACTTCTTAATACGTGTTGAATGCAACGTTAGAAATAAAGTGAATCAATAGTTAGATGAGTCTAAAATATATATTAGATTTGTATATGACCGGGATTTTTTGAGGAGCATTAAGTGCACTCTCAACCCGATGTCGAAGCACAAACGTCGCATTTGAAAACCGAAAAGGATTATGGATAAGTTGATTACCTGGATTGAAGGATTCAGTCCTGTGCAGGGAGCGCTCATAGCCACTGTTTTCACATGGTTGGTTACCGCTGCCGGGGCATCAGTTGTATTCTTCTTCAAAGAGATGAAGCGATCGGTTCTGGATGGAATGTTGGGTTTTACAGGGGGCGTGATGGTAGCTGCAAGTTTTTGGTCGCTCCTAGCTCCTGCCATCGAAATGAGCGAAGGGGAGGGGTTTGCTCGGGCTATTCCCTCTGCTGTGGGGTTTCTAACAGGGGCTCTGTTTTTGTTTTTCCTCGACAAATTCCTACCGCACCTGCACATCAACTTCAAGCCCGACGAGGCAGAGGGAATGCAAACCAAGTGGCACCGAACAACGCTATTGGTGCTCGCAATTACGCTTCATAACATTCCAGAAGGCCTAGCCGTGGGTGTTCTTTTTGGTGGAGCTGCAGCCGGACTGGAAGGCGCCTCCATCGGCGCTGCGGTTGCTTTGGCTATTGGAATTGGAATTCAAAACTTCCCGGAAGGAATAGCGGTATCAATGCCTTTGAGACGCCATGGCGTATCTCGCACAAAAGCGTTTATGTACGGACAACTTTCGGCCATTGTGGAACCAGTGGCAGGCGTGGCAGGCGCTCTGTTGGTCATGCAAATGCAGCCTATTCTTCCGTATGCTCTAGCCTTTGCTGCGGGGGCCATGATTTATGTGGTCGTAGAAGAAGTGATACCGGAAACCCAGCGCGATAAATTCACCGATATTGCCACTCTTGGCTTCATCGCTGGCTTCATTGTGATGATGCTACTGGATGTAGGACTTGGATAGCTTTAAAAAACTATCCCGCCGAAATTCCCTGAACTCATCATCAAATGAACCGCGTTTTCTTGTGGCGCATTGGATATAAACGACTGTAAATCAGAAACGTTCGTAAAGACATGCAAATCTGATCTTCCGAAAGCTTTTTGAACATCCTCCACGGTAATTTCCGGCAAGCGTTTGTGTTTGATCACCTCTGGTGAAAAATAAACTACTGCTTCATCAGCAGCGTCCATAGAGCCTTTGTAGTGATCCAAAAACTGCTTGTTCAAACTACTAAAGGTGTGCAGTTCCATGCACGCAATCAAGGTGCGGTTTGGGTATTGTTCTTTCACCGCCGCCGTGGTTGCCTTTAACTTGCTCGGGGCGTGAGCGAAATCCCGGTAAACAGCAAAGTCGTCTGATTCCCTCACCAACTCCAGTCGCCTTGAGGCTCCTGTGAACGACGAAATGGCTCCATAGAAATCAGCATTTCCAATACCAACTTCGCGGCACATCAGCCTGGCCGCTTCAAGATTTTGAAGGTTATGTTGACCAAAAATGGAAAGTTGCACGGCGCCTTCGTCGGTTATAAGGAAGGTAACCCCATTGTCTATGCGATGCGGTGGCGTTGAGTAGGGGATTTTATGAATGTCTTTTCGTGCGTGATTCGCTAATTCAACAAGGGTAGGGTCGTCGGAACAATAAATCAATGTGCCGTTCGGTTCAATTTTATCAATGAATATTTGAAATTGCTCAACGTAATTTTCCCAGGTTGGAAAAACGTTCATGTGATCCCATGCAACACCCGAAATCACAGCAACATGTGGATGGTATAAATGAAATTTTGGTCGACGATCGATGGGGGATGATAAGTACTCATCGCCCTCAAAAACAGCAATTTGTGTGTCTTTTTCCAGCTGAACACTGCGTGGAAGTCCTTCGAGAATCGCCCCAACCATAAAGTCGGTCGGACGTTGTAACTTATGCAGCACGTGCAACACCATGGAGGTGATGGTCGTTTTACCGTGGCTACCGCCGATGACCAGACGTTTTTTGTCTTGGGTTTGCTGGTACAGGAATTCGGGGTAGGAATAAACAGATAGGCCCAATTCCCGCGCTCTGATGAGTTCAGGATTGTCTTCTCTAGCGTGCATTCCAAGAATAACAGCGTCAAGATCAGTGGTTATTTTCTCCGGATACCACCCGTCTTGTTCAGGCAGAAGTTTGGCCTCACTCAACCGACTTTTCGAAGGTTCGAAGATTTCGTCATCCGAACCGGTGATCTGATACCCTTTTTGCTGCAATGCCAAAGCTAAATTGTGCATGGCACTACCTCCAATCGCAATGAAATGTACTTTCATGGATGTAAAATTCTCCTTTTTTAAGCTGGTTCGGTTGCAGTTATTTTCGAAGAATGAACAGCCGATTGTGAAGTGAATTCTTCCGATGGCAGGCT
>JBJOIB010000275.1:0-2982 GCA_046047375.1 Bacteroidota bacterium | reverse complement strand
TTTTGGTACTGTTCCACGCCCTGACGTTCTTCAGGACTATTATTTTTCACACTCACCTCAGCAAGTCGGTTTTTGAGCAGTTCCAAATCCTGGGCGTAAAAATCGAGTTTATTCAACCACTCTACGTGCTCTGCGTGAAGCACATCCATGTGTGTGCGTTCTTCGGTGCTTAGTTTCTCCTTATTCATTTGTTCTATGTATTTCGTTGTGATTAATATTCTTCGTTGCTGATGCGCTCGAGGGTCCAATCATCGGTGCGCGTTGTTTCAAGCCATAGTTTTCCAGACTTGCGAAACACTTGTACATGCATTCCCGCTTGTTCGAAAATCTTTTCTACCTCATCTACGGTCATGCTTTGGTCAATGTCTAACTCCTTTCCTTGATCAATCCAATGAGACAACTCTGTTTCATCGTCAATCATGTCAGAAAGAGGAGAACCTTGACCTTTTTCGTGGGCATTTTTGAAGAACCGCAAAGACAGGCGGGGAAACTCCGCGTGAAAAGCACCTCTCAGGGAACCTACGGTAGTGGTGGGGAATACGTGTATTGTCATGGCTTTTTGGTGTTCTTACCAATCTTGTGAAACACAATCGGTAACGTTTACAGAGCAAAGATGCCCTTAAGCCATGACGAATACTATGAACTAGATTAGGATGAATACTGACATCGCTCAGGATATTCCTTGAGCGCGATTAGTTCCGAAAGCGCATTACTTAGGCAATCCTGCAAATCGGCGCAGTGATTCGGGTTTTTTCACCATAATGGATCGGCCGTGAACTTCAATGCTTCCATCTTCTTTGAAGTCAGAAAGAGTGCGTATCAATGATTCTGTGGCGGTACCAACCATCGCCGCTAGGTCATCACGTGAAATTCTGATCTCTGCTCCGGCTCCGTAGCGTTCGTGTAGTTCTATCAGCGCCGCGGCAGTTCGCTCCCTCACAGGTGCGTAGGCCAGTTGGAGCAACCGCTCTTCCATTTCGTGCACATCACCGGCGAGCATTTTAATGAATTTGGCGGCAACGTCGCGGTTTACTTCTATCAGTTGCAAAAAGTCCATGCGCGGAATCATCACGGCTTCTGCTTGTTCCAGTGCGATGGCTGTTTCTTTGTAGTCTGAGCCTTCGAGTATCGACATAAAACCAAAGAATTCACCGGCGGAAACCAATCCCACTACCAACTCTTTTCCGTAATGATCTGATTTAATGACTTTTACCTTGCCCGATTTGAGGAGGTAGAGAAAATTCGGCGCATCCCCCTCTCTAAAAATCACTTCCTTAGCGTTGAATTCGCGGGAGCGCTTGTCCTTCGCCAAGTCCTGGAGAGCCGTTAAACCACGGGCATCATCTATGAACGTATCGAGTCCTGAACCAGCTGTGTCATAATCTTTGCGAATGACTTCGTTTTTTTTCAGCCTGCTTTCGATGGCATTCAACAAGTCCATTTCTTCATAGGGCTTGGTGAGGTAATCATCGGCACCCAGGTTCATACCTTTGCGCATTTCACTCAGTTCGGCCTTGGCTGTCAAGAAGATAAAAGGAATCGAGGCTGTTTTGGGATCTTTGCTTAAATAATATAGCACGCCATATCCATCCAGTTCCGGCATCATGATGTCGCAAATGATCAAATCAGGTAAAAGACTTTTGGCTTTTTCAACGCCTTCTTTGCCATTTTCAGCCACAACAACATCGTAATTGGCCAACTCGAGAATCTCCGCTGTATTCTCGCGCATATCCAGATTATCCTCGATCAACAATATCTTCTTCATTCTACAGATTTTGGAAAGGCTACAGTAAAGGTGGTGCCTTCACCCGGTAAACTTACAAAAGCAATTCTCCCGTTCAACAAATCTACGTATCTCTTCACAATGTGAAGGCCCAAACCCGTTCCTTGTATATTCGTGGCATTGCTGGCCCTAAAGAACCGACCAAACAGATGTTCCTGATCCGCCTTTGGAATGCCGATTCCACTGTCTTTCACCTTCACCTCTATCTCTTGTCCTACAGGCATGCACGATATTTCAATCACCGTGTTTTCGGGTGAATACTTCATAGCGTTTGAAACCAGGTTGATGAACACATTGCGCAACATTTGCTCATCGCCGGTAACCAAACAACCCTCGTGAAAATCAAGCAATATGCGTTGACCATCCTTTCGCAGTCCTTCCAGTTCCTCCACTAGGTCAAGCAACAGGTTGTTCAATAGCACATCTGCAGGATGCATTTGAACCAGTCCTTCTTCCAGCTTATCCAACGATAAAAAGTCATTCAGAATGGCCGTAAGGTTCTGCACGCTGTTTCGGACCCTGTTCAAGTGCTTTTCTCTTCGTTCTGCCACTTCAAAAACCTCTTCTTTTCTGAGCAAATTCACTGAAGACAGGATGGTGCTCAGGGGAGTTCTGAATTCGTGCGAGGCCATACTCACGAAGCGGGATTTAAGTTCGTTCAACTCACGCTCTTTTTCTAATGCCTTGAGCATATTGGTTTGAGCCGTCTTCATTTCAGTGATATTCTGCTCCACGAGCAAAATCTGAGTGATTTCACCGTTCGCATCGCGAAGACCAACCGCATTCAGCTTGTAAATCTGTCCGCGAGTTTCAATTTCGAAGCTGCTATCATTCCCTTCAAACACCTTCAAGAGCCGCGATCCAATTTCATCACGCACATCTTCAGGCAAGCGAGACAAGTAGCTGGTACCCATCAACGACTCACTTGAAATGCGGTAGCGGAAAAGCTCTTGTCCTTCTGCGAAAACGTAGTTGAGCTTTTTATCGAATACGTTGATGGTACCGTTCGGGAAGTTCCTTGAAATGGTTTTGTAGAGCAGCTGGCTCTCTCTGAGTTCTTCTGTTCGCTCTTCCACTTTTTGCTCGAGGGAGGTGTTGAGTTGGTTGAGCCGCAATCTGGCTTCCTGCCTTTCCGAAATATCCGTTACCAAGGCCATGGCGAGCATCTGACCATCGAGGTGCATGTAGTTAAGCGATAT
>JBJOIB010000274.1:0-3262 GCA_046047375.1 Bacteroidota bacterium | reverse complement strand
TACATTCAAATTAAATATGTAACCCAAATACCTTCTCAAGTTCCAACCTTTGCATTCTTCTGTAACCTCCCACAGTACGTGAAAGACCCGTATAAACGATTCCTTGAGAATCAATTACGTGAGAATTTCGACTTCTCTGGAGTTCCGATTCGTCTGTTCTTCCGCCAAAAATAATCGTTAGAAAACAGCTTTGGCAATGCGCGCGGTACTCACGGCTTTACCCATGGTGTAAAAGTGAAGTACAGGTACACCACCGTCAATCAGTTCTTTGCACTGACGAATACACCACTCAACACCTAAGTCAGCTACTTCACGGTCATCTTTGCAACGTTCTGCCAAGTCTACCAACTCCTCGGGCATGTTGACATAGAAATTTTTAGGAATGGCCACCAATTGTGCTTTCGTAGCTAATGGTTTAATACCAGGAATAATTGGAACGGTAATCCCTTCCTTGACACAGCGATCTCGAAATGCAAAGAACGCCTCGTTGTCGTAGAACATCTGTGTAACGATATAATCGGCACCAGCATCCACTTTTTGTTTCAAATAACGCAAGTCTGACTTAAGATTGGGCGCTTCAAAATGTTTCTCGGGATAACCGGCTACTCCCACACAAAAATTGGTCTTCCTCGCATCCTTTAACTCAGGATCAATATAACGCCCATGATTCATGTCGACAACCTGCTTAAGCAGATCTACTGCGTATGAATGTCCACTAGGCTCTGGCTTAAAAGTGCCCTCTGACTTGATCGCGTCCCCTCTCAAAACCAGAACGTTATCAATTCCCAAAAAGTCGAGATCAATCAAAGCGTTCTCTGTTTCCTCACGATCAAATCCTCCGCAAATGATATGTGGAACAGGATCAATGTGATACCGATGTTTCAACGCGGCACATATTCCCACCGTTCCTGGTCGTTTTCTAACCGTTTTCTTCTCAAGCAAGCCTCCTTTCACCTCCCGGTAAACGTATTCTTCCCGATGATAGGTAACATCCACAAAAGCGGGTTGGAATTCCATTAGGGTATTCATGGTGTCGAAAATTGAACTGATGTTTTGCCCCTTCAAAGGAGGCAGCAATTCAATGGAGAAAAGCGTTGATTTTGCTTGCGCGATATGTTCTGTAACTTTCATCTTATATGTCGTAATTTAAACTGGATGATAACCAGCGTTCGCAGGCCTCTTTGGTAATCCCTCTTCGCAGAGCCAAACTTTCAACCTGGTCAGCACTAATTTTTCCTATCCCAAAATATTTCGCCTGAGGATGTGCAAAGTAATACCCGCAAACGGATGCTGCAGGCGACATTGCCAGCGACTCTGTTAACTGCATGCCTGTTCGCTTCTCAACCTCCAATAGTTCCCAAATGGTTTGTTTGTCCAGGTGGTCAGGGCAAGCTGGGTAACCAGGTGCCGGGCGAATTCCTAAGTACTTTTCATCAATGAGTTCTTCATTGCTCAGGTTTTCCTCTTTAGCATATCCCCAAATTTCTGTTCGAACCAGCTGATGCAGATATTCAGCTCCGGCCTCCGCTAATCGGTCGCCAAGTGCCTTGTATAAGATAGACTGATAATCGTCCCCAGATTGCTTCAGTGAATCTGCATGAAGTTCCAGTTCTCGCCCTGCTGTCACAGCGAAGCAGCCTATGTAATCGGTATCTGCCTGACCTTTTTGGGCAATAAAATCGGCTAAAGACCATTGACCTGCCGCCATGTCTCTTTCAGACTGTTGACGAAGAAAATGAAAGGTAAACTTTTCACTTCCAGCTGTCAACTCTACATCCTCGCCGCTGGCGAGCGCAGGAAAAATGCCGACCACCCCTTTTGGGGTCACGAGGTGAAGAAAAGCCGGACTTGTCAGAAGCGCTGCCGCTTCATTGTACAGTTCTGAGGCCTGCTGTCCGACAACATTGTCTTTCAGAATTTCAGGAAATTTCCCCGCTAGTCCCCATGTTCGGAAAAACGGAGTCCAATCAATGAACGGCGTCAATTGTTCAACCGTTAATTCGATAGAATGAATTCCGAGTTTCTCAGGTGCGCAAATGGATTGAAAGGATAGCTGAGGTTTTCTGCTTTGCGCTTCAGCTAACGTGAGATACTTTTTATCGTTAAGTTTCGACTTAAAGAGGTCACGTACATTGGCATATTCTGATTTTATCTGAACTTGAAATGCCAGGCAATCAGCTCCAATAGCAGATGATAATGCCGGCACTGCTCTAGAAGCATCGTTTACATGCACAACAGTTTGGCTGTATTTGGGGTCGATTTTAACCGCAGTATGCACCCGTGAAGTAGTAGCACCACCGATAAGCAGTGGAATATTCAGATTTTGATGTTGCATTTCTCCTGCAACATGTATCATTTCGTCGAGTGAGGGTGTAATCAGTCCGCTTAGCCCGATTGCATCAGCTTGGTGTTTGATAGCGGTTTCAATAATGGTTGCCGCTGGAACCATCACCCCAAGATCAATTATTTCAAAGTTGTTGCAGGCAAGCACTACGCCGACAATGTTTTTACCTATATCATGAACATCTCCTTTTACCGTTGCTAGAACAATCGTTCCGGCTTTTTTTCCACTTCCTTGCTTTTGGGCTTCGAGGTGCGGGGTTAACCATGAAACCGCTTTTTTCATCACCCGAGCGCTCTTCACCACTTGTGGCAGGAACATTTTACCGGATCCGAACAGATCTCCAACCACATTCATTCCTGCCATTAGCGGCCCTTCGATAACGTGAAGTGGATTGCCATAATGGTTGAATGCAACTTCTACATCTTCGTCTATGAATTCGGTGATGCCTTTTACCAGCGCATGTTCAAGACGTTTTTCTACGGAGGCTTGTCTCCAGCTAAGGTCTTTTTCTACTTGCTTTGAAACATCCTTTACGGTCTCGGCATAGTTCAAAAGACGCTCTGTAGCATCATCCCTTCGATCCAGAAGAACGTCTTCAACCAATTGAAGCAGTTCAGGTTGTACTTCATCGTACACCTCCAACAAAGTCGGGTTCACAATACCCATATCCATGCCAGCCTGAATTCCGTGATACAGAAAAGCAGCATGCATGGCCTCGCGCACTGTTTGATTTCCTCTAAACGAGAAAGATACATTACTCACCCCGCCGCTGACATGGGCCCCAGGTAAGTTGTTCCGAATCCAACGTGTAGCCTCGAAAAAATGAATGGCATTCTTCCGATGCTCCTCCATCCCTGTAGCCACAGGAAAAATATTCGGATCAAAGATTATATCGGCTTTTGGGAATCGAACTTTTTC
>JBJOIB010000273.1:0-3337 GCA_046047375.1 Bacteroidota bacterium | reverse complement strand
ATTAATTGGATAGGGCTTCGTATTTGGGTCAATGGCAATGAACTTGACCTGGCAGTTTGTCGCGTATTGTCTTTTCAGAGAGTGCTCGACATGCGAAAAGGATTATTAAGTCGACAGTTCGAAATAGTGATGCCATGTGAGACTAGAGTGCAAGTAAAGGCTATGCGTTTTTGCAGCATGTCGGATCACGAGGTCGGGGCAATTCGCTACACAGTCACCTTAGACAAACCGGGGAAGCTACAGGTAGTATCCTATCTTGACGGAGCAGTTCGAAATGAGGATTCCAATTGGGAGGAAACATTTTGGGAGAAGCTTTCAGTTCAGGGAAATAGGGAGTTTGGGAGTGTTGTTTCAATGACCAAAAAGACGGGTTTCGTTGCAGCAGCTAGTCACTTTTCAACTCTCAATAGTACGTTATGTGACAGGAATGAAATTTCAGATTTTTCATGTAGTTCGGAATGGATTGTAGATGCTGATCCAAACAAGTCATACACGATTGAGAAATATCTTGGAATTGTAAGTTCGCTAGATTATCCGAAGGAACAAATTCTCAAAGCATCTGTAGAAGCCGCGAATAGGGCAACAACCAAAGGGTTTGATGGTCTATTGGAACAGCACATTCAGGCGTGGGATGCGATATGGGATCGAGCGGACATTGTTATTGAAGGTGACATTGAGGCACAGCAGGGTATCCGATTTAATATTTTCCACTTGAATCAGACCTACACTGGAAAAGACGCCCGTCTCAATATCGGTCCTAAAGGTTTTACAGGGGAGAAGTATGGTGGGTCTACTTATTGGGATACTGAGGCATATTGTTTGCCTTTCTATCTGAATACCCATACATCTGAAGTCGCAAAACAACTTTTGGTTTACAGATACAATCAACTTCCTCAAGCCATAAAGAATGCGGAAAAATTAGGCTTTACAAATGGAGCAGCTCTTTTCCCAATGGTAACCATGAATGGGGAAGAGTGTCATAACGAGTGGGAAATTACATTTGAAGAGATACATAGAAATGGAGCAATAGCATTCGGTATCTATAATTATATCAGGCACACTGGTGACCGAAATTATATGGCCGAATACGGTTTTGATGTTTTACTTGGAATTTGCCGCTTTTGGGCTCAACGCGTTAACTGGAGTGCGGAGAAAGATGCTTATGTGATACTCGGAGTTACAGGTCCAAACGAATACGAGAACAATGTAAATAACAATTGGTACACCAACTATATCGCTCGGTGGTGTTTGACATATGGCCTTAAAACTGTCATCTACCTGCAGGAGAATCATTTAGAAACATATCATTCTAAATGTAAGGCACTCCATTTCAAGGAAGAATCGGAGACCAAGTTGTGGGCTGAGATCATAGAGAAAATATACTTACCTCGGAAAGCAGACTCTAAAGTTTGGTTGCAGCAAGATGGTTTTTTAGACAAAGAGTTGATTAAGGTGTCAGATCTTGCCAGTGAGGACAGGCCAATCAACCAAAAGTGGTCTTGGGATAGAATTTTAAGGTCTCCGTTCATAAAACAAGCGGATGTGCTGCAAGGATTGTATTTTTTTGAGCATCATTTCGATGATCAAACGATTGCCGAGAACTTTGATTTTTATGAACCATTGACCGTTCACGAATCAAGCCTCTCCCCGTGTGTACATGCAATATTGGCTGCGAAACTTGGTAGAGTTGAAAAGGCTTATGAATTGTACCTAAGAACAGCTAGGTTGGACTTGGATGATTATAATCATGAGGTGTATCAAGGACTACATATAACTTCTATGGCAGGTACTTGGATGACTGTTGTTGAAGGTTTTGGAGGTTTACGATTCCGAGATGGATTATTGAAACTTAATCCGGTCATTCCTGACAAATGGAATAGTTATGTATTTCGGATATTCTTTAGAGGCAGGGTATTGGTTGTTAATGTTGGCAAATCGGGCGTTGATGTCCGTTTGGAGGATGGGCTTCCTTTAGAGATTGAATTGTACGGTAAGCGACAGTTGATTGAACTTTAGTTCCCTGTCAATTAACGTTCATATTGGGCTTTTTTCTGCTAATCCTCTATTCACATTGGGTATTGTATAGGCTTAGGAAAACGAAAAGATCAGACAAATCCACGACCCCATTATTGTCAAAGTCTGCATTATTGCATGCAGTTTCATTGCAAGGACTAAAGGTGCATGATCCATTATCCAATGTTGCAAGACTATTGAAATTGAGTGCGTTACTATACGTGCAGCCCGTAATTTCGGTATTATCGCACAAGCCATTAGCATTGAAATCGATCAAACAATTGCCATCACAATCCTCCAAAACTGATGCGTAATAACACGAACCGTCCTCAACATTTGCCAGCGGATTGTAGTTACAAGCATTTTCGTCAGTGCATCCATCCACAGGGTTGTCTGCAATTACGGAGATACTAGTTTGTGCCAAAATATTGCCTGCTAAGTTTTCAATTCGAACGCTAAAGTCATAAATACCAGGAGAAAGAGGGTCGAATTCACTTGCAACTGGACCTGCGAGTGCTTGCCAAAAGTTAAATCCTAGATTCTCAGAGCCTTGTTTTATATGGGAGGAGCCTTCGCCAATCGCCTGCATTACTTGAGAAACTGGAAGGTCGAAGGAGCTGTTTTGTGACTCTCCGTCAACAGGGTCAAAATCAATCGTAACATACACAGCCAAGTCATTGAAGGTGAATTCATCTAGGTTTATACTATATATGAAATCCCAGGTAGCTATTCCAGGAACTGGGGTTGGATCAAAAAAACTTGTTCGGCTATATCCAGTCAACACATGATAATTGTTGTCGTTTATGGGAATAATGTCTCCGACATATCGCTCATTAACTTTTAGTCCGATTTGAATTGGCCCATGATTGGCGATAGCGGCATGTTCATTACTTATTCCTGTTCCAACGTTGATTGATAGATTGAATGAACTGTCAAATTCTAGTGATGTAGGATAGAAAAGACAATCAGATGCATCTGGCTGTGCCAGCGGATTATAATTTACTGCCCAAGTGTTAGCACATTCTGATTGGCTTAACAGTGTTGCAGGTAAAAGGATAAGCGAAATGAAAGCGAAAACAGCTGAGGTCTGACGAATACGTAACGGACACATAAACAAAGGTTTGAGTGCTTCGAAGATAATGGAATTATTCGAAGATGAAACATATTGTGCACAGGTGAAGTTCCTGCTATATTTTTTTTCTAGTAGAGAAGAATCAACTAGTTTGGTCAGCACGGAATGAAAAAAGATGTTACCATATCAGATTGGATTGGGCAGATTCGAAAGTTATTTGAGAAAAAGGGCTTACGATGCACTAAATGTGGT
>JBJOIB010000272.1:0-3851 GCA_046047375.1 Bacteroidota bacterium | reverse complement strand
AAGACTTAAATGCAAAGCAATAGCCCGTAGCATTTCACGTCCGGTGTTTTCTAAATCGCGGTAGGCTTTCAACCCCACCTCATTGAATTCAGGAAGTTCATCAACGAAGATGTTTTCTGCGTATTCATCGCGAATGGGATCATTTCCTTGCACCTCTTGTCCGAAGTGCCAAAATTCCTTCAAATCGCCAGCATTACTATCTTTCGCGTGCTCTTTACCAAACGAAGTATAGCCGCGCTGTCCTGCAATATTGGGGTCTTCATATTTTTGTTTGATTTCGAGGGGGAGATCAAAAAAACGCTTCACTTCCCGGTACAGTTTTTCAACTGTTTCGTCATCAATCAAGTGATTTTTCACAGCTACAAACCCTATGTTTTCATAGGCATGTCCAAGCTCTTTCACGAATTTCTGTCGGCGCGTTTCATCGCCACTCATCCAATCAGCAAGATCTACTGCGGGAATTCCCATCATCAAATCATTCATCATTCGAAAGTTTAATCGGCTAAAAGTACTAAAACCATACACAAATATACACCGGTGTGGGTGTTATCCGAAGAAGATTTTTGTCAGTTCTTGCGCACTAGCTTCCCATGAAAAACGCGCTTTCACAAAATTTCTTCCGGCCTTACCTATGGAAGTTCTCGAAGAAGGGTCAACAAGTAATTTGTGTATGAGCGCGGCATATTCTTCGGGGCTCTCGCCAATGAGTACCTCTTCGTTGGGAGTTGCTTTCAAGGCATTGTTTGCGAGTTTGCTGGTAATGCACGGAAGTTCCATGCTCATGGCCTCCAGCAACTTATTTTGCAATCCTGTTCCTATACGCATAGGGGCAATAAAAATGGCAGAACGTCCGTATGCATCTCGTATGTCGTCCATCCATCCTGTAACTTCAACTCCTTCGGAGGCCAACGCTCGAACGCGAACGGAAGGATTGGCTCCTGCCAGAAGCACACTTATTTCTGGATGCTCTTTGCGAACGAGCGGCAGAATTTGGTTGACCAGAAATTCCGCACCATCTACATTGGGAGGGTAAGACATGTTTCCGGTGAAAACCAGCGTTGTTTGCTTCATTTCGTTCGATGGATGGAAGTAATCGGTATCAACTCCGTTGGGAATCACTTGAATGCGCTTGCGCTGCTCATGATAAATCAACTGGCGGTCTTGGTCAGAAATGATGGTGTGATGATCGAAGTAGTCAAAAATTAAGTTTTCGTATCGAACCAATCGCTTTGATTCGGTTAGCCAAAACTGACGTTTCCACCAGCCCGACACACTGGCAAGGCGCTCGGTGCCCTTGTTGAAAGCATCCATGTAATCCAAGGTTTTAGGGATATGATGGATGTGTTTAACATATTCTGAACAGCGAATCAGTTGGCAGTAAATATGATCCGGCTCTAATTCGTTTATAAGTTTTTGGATTTTTCTTCGTGCCGGCTGGCGATAAAAATAATGAACCTGAAATGGTCTGCTCGAAAACAGCGCCAAGGCTAAGCGAAACACCAGTCCGATGGAGGAAAGTCGAATGACTTCGACCCTACAAAAGGTGCGTAAGTGCTCCAGCGCAGCTTCATCAGGTTTACGAAGTGATAAGCAGCACAAGGTAACATCATGCTGTGATGACAAGTACCTCAGTTGATGGTAAGCCCTGAGTTTATCACCTTTTTCGAGTGGATAGGGAATACGGGAAACCAAGAAAAACAGCTTTTTCATGGCTTTCCAATGGATTCATAAAACGACACCAACTTATCGATGATTCGCTTGTTATCGAAGTGGCTTTCAACGAGATTTCTGGCTTGATTTCCCAATTGTAGAATCCGGTCAGGATGCTGAATCAATGCTACAATGGATGCCGCCATGGCTTCAGGCTCATCCTCGCAGATCACCTGATTTCCATGCTCTGCGTCAATGCCTTCTAAGCCAATAGAGGTTGTTACAACAGCTTTTGCCAATGCCATAGCCTCAATGGTTTTAACGCGAATACCGCCAGCAGTTAACAACGGCACCACCATGATATCATGACTCTTCATAAACGCGGATGCGCTTTCTACTTCTCCCACCACTACAATTGAATCATCGGTCACTTCTAAAAAATCGGGCGTTAAGCCTCTGCCTGCAAGGTAGAGTTTCACCTGCGGCATTTTCAACTTGACCAGTGGCCACACCTCATCGATAAACCACATGATTCCTTCAATGTTGGGTGTCCAATCCATTGCGCCAATATGAAACAGACTGATTTCGCTGTTCTTTTTCAACTCAGGTTGATAATGGTCGAAATCGATGCCAAAGGGGATGGTGGCAACAGGTGCACTGCATTGCAGTTCTTGAAAATGAAGGGTGTCTGATGCGGAGATTGCAGCAATACCATCCACATCATGCATAACAGCTGTTTCGTATTCTTTGAGTTTTTTCGACAGGTACTTGATATAAGCCCGTTTAGCAGGGTTTCGCGTACCACTTGCCATTCGTTCCCAAATGACGTGCTCCAGGTTGTGAGATCGGAGTACGATGGAGGCTTTTGAAAATCTTCGTATGGTGCCAATATACGGTGTCATGAAGAGGCTCTCCAGATGAATAACATCGAAGGTTTCTTCTTTGAGAACCCTTCCTAAAATCATATCGAAGTCTGGAGAGAAAAAACGGGAAATGTTATATGAGTCTTGCGTAATCATGCTCGAGAACGCATCTACCAAATTCACTTTTGTATCAACAAAAACGCCCTGAATATCTGTTTGCTCCATGTACGTTTCTCCCATGGATACCGGATCAAAAGGATGCTTGTGGGTGACGATGGTCAGAATGCGCACCCGATGTCCCAATGCCAGCAATCCACGCGTGATGTTATGCATAGCAATGCACCCACCGTCTCGAGCTGGAACCGGTGGCTTAAGACATAGTTGAAGTACGCGCATTCCGTTTTTTGAAAAGTTTTTTAATCCACGCTGTGTAAACCTCAGCATTCATAATGCTGGAGTCTGTTGCTGCCTTGTAGGTCAAAAAGATACTCAAAGGGAAAAGGAACAAAGTACTGATCCACATGCCTACCCAAGGCTCCAATACGCCATTTTTGGCCATGCGCTCTCCAACAATCGTGATCACGTAATACATGAGAAATAAACCGATGGCCACAACGGTAGGTAAGCCAATTCCTCCCTTGCGGATGATGGCACCCAGAGGCGCGCCGATGAAAAACAATACAACGCATGTAAAGCCTAGGAAAAACTTGCGATGCCATTCAATCAAATGCCTGCTGAACAGACTTTCACGACCTTCTATTTCCTCGATGGCTGTTTGCAGGTTTTTGATGTTGTTCCGCGTAAGTTCAATGGCCATATCCAACGCCCGTTGTTGCTGGGCATAAGACAGTTCTTTCAAAAAGTGCTTGTTCAGTTTAAGGGTGTCAGAGTTCACTGTCTTCTCGAGATTCAGGCTATCTCTGTTCAACGTCAGGGTGCGAAGTCCGTATTCCGCTAGTCCGCTCTTGCGCTCGTTGATTTGCTTTCGAATGGAGTCAGCAGCGTCGGAAAGTTGGTTTACGGTCATCATCTCGTAAGCGCTTTTGAAAAGGTCTTCATCCGCTTTGTTGAAGTCGAGTGAAGAAAGATCAATGCGCAGAATTTGTTCAGAAAAATGATTGCTGATGTGCGGATAGGTGCGGTCTTCTGGTTTGCGTTTTTCTTCTTGTTGCTCATCGTATGAATGACCATCGTAAAGAGTAAGAACAAGATAGCGCTTGTCATCAGTCTGTTTCATTTCTCCTCGCGCAGCCCGGATAACGGTTTTGCTACCGGCGCCGGGATTGCGATGGTCGTAAATAAGGACATCGGTTAACTCATTGGTCTTCGGATTCTTTT
>JBJOIB010000271.1:0-2517 GCA_046047375.1 Bacteroidota bacterium | reverse complement strand
TTTCTTTGAACACGTCTTTGTACTTGTTCCGCATATCCATAACTGGCTGCATATTCACCTCGTTGAAAGTGGTGAGCATGGCGGTTTCGTTTTTAACAGAAACCAAGCGTTCGGCGATTTTTCTGCGCAGGGTCGACATTTTCTCTCGACGCTCCTCACGGTTTCCTGTCCACCCGGATTCTTCTGCGGTAAATCCTGCACTAAGCGCTTTCAATACATCACTTTGTGTAATGCGTCCATCTCTTCCTGTTCCGTTGACACGTGATGCCGCAATTCCATTTTCATCGAGCATTTTTTTCGCTGCCGGAGAAGGATGTCCTGCCGCGTACGAATCAACCTTTGCAGGAGCTGGCTGTTTTTCCTCTTTTTTAGTGGTTTCAGCCACTGGAGTAACCTTCGCCTCCTGCTTAGCAGGTGTAGCCGCAGCAGGTGCCGCTGCGCCCTCAGGACGTTTAGCATCGGTGTCGATCAAACAAACTACATCACCTACAGCAACTACATCACCGGCGGCGGCCTT
Organism: Bacteroidota bacterium; assembly: GCA_046047375.1. Lineage (GTDB taxonomy): Bacteria > Bacteroidota > Bacteroidia > Flavobacteriales_D > Sanyastnellaceae > RI-182. The sequence goes on along the minus strand of JBJOIB010000271.1, from coordinate 2,000 downwards.
AAGAGTGATAATTCCAGATTGTTCGGCTGGAAGTTCGAGTGTTGCTTTGTCTGAATCTACTTCAGCGATGGTTTGATCTTTTTCAACCCAGTCACCATCACTCACCAACCAACTGGCGATTTCTACTTCTGAGATGGATTCTCCCGGGCTAGGGACTTTCATTTCCAAAATTGGCATGGCGTCTATATTTGTTACGCTTTTACGCGTGCGTGATCAAAGATTCGTTTCATCAATTTTGCTTGACGTTGCTCGTGAATGCGTGGTGAACCAGCGGCTGGAGAGCCAGATGCTGCTCGAGAAATAACGTCTAGCTGCACAGTTCGGAACATCCGAAGTATGTAGCTCCAGGCACCCATATTCTCCGGTTCTTCTTGAACCCAGAAATACTTGGCTTTTTTCCCGTATTTTTCAACGATAGCGTCTAATTGATTCTGCGGGAGTGGGTACAACTGTTCCACACGAACGATTGCGATGTTTTCTCCGATTCCGAGTTGTTCTTTTTGTTCCAGGATATCATAATAGATTTTCCCGGTACAGAACATCACCGTATCTACATCTTTCTTGGTTACCCCTGCGTCATCGATAACTTCTTGAAATTTGCCTGAAGCAAGATCATTGATACTGCTCACAGCTTTCGGGTATCGCAACAATTTCTTCGGTGTAAAGACCACGAGTGGCTTACGGAAATCGCGCTTTAGCTGCCTTCTTAGCAAATGGAAGAAGTTAGCTGGAGTAGTGCAGTTTGCTATTTGCATGTTTTCTTCGGCACACAACTGGAGGAAGCGTTCCATTCTTCCGCTTGAGTGTTCAGAGCCCATACCTTCATAGCCGTGTGGCAAGAGCATCACCAAGCCATTCATGGTACGCCACTTGTCTTCAGCGGCTGAAATGAACTGGTCAATGATTATTTGAGCACCGTTAAAGAAATCACCAAACTGTGCTTCCCATATGGTCAGACCATTAGGAGTTCCAAAGGCATATCCATAATCAAATCCGAGCACACCGTATTCTGATAGGAGCGAGTTGTAGATGGAAAGCTTTGCTTGCTTCGCTGTCAGATGGTTCAAAGTAATGAACTCTTCCTCGCTATCTTCAGTGCGCACTACTGCGTGTCTGTGAGAGAAGGTACCTCTTTCTACATCTTGTCCGGACACACGAACAGGATGACCTTCAACAAGAAGTGTGGCATAGGCTAATAGTTCACCCATGGCCCAGTCGAGTTGATCATTCTTGAGCATCGATTGACGATCTTCAAGGAGCTTCTCTGTTTTTCGGAAGAATTTTTTTCCTTCCGGGAGTGTTGCTAGTTTTTTACCTAGCTCAAGGAGTTTCTTTTTGTCATAACCCGTGTCAGGCGAGCTGAGAAAATCTTCTGGTCGGGCTTGTCTGTAGCCTTTCCACGTTTCTTCAAGGAAGTGTTTCACGTATGCCTTTGAGAACCTTTTGGAGTCATCAAAACAGGCATCGAGGTGATTTTCCAAATCAACGCGGGCTTTTTCACCATCATCAGCGGTCATAATCTGCTCTTGAATCAGTTTGTTCAAGTAGATTTCACGCGGGGTTGGATGAGCCGCGATAGCCTTGTACAGTTGAGGTTGAGTGAATTTTGGTTCATCCCCTTCGTTGTGACCGTATTTTCTATATCCTAGAAGATCGATGAATACATCACGGTTGAACTGTTGACGAAATTCCAAGGCTATTCGTACCGTTTGTACAACTGCTTCAACATCATCAGCGTTTACGTGGAAAACAGGGCTTAATGTAGTTTTAGCTACATCAGTGCAATAGGTTGAAGAGCGGCCATCGAGGTAATCTGTCGTGAAACCAATTTGGTTGTTCACAACGAGGTGGATGGTGCCTCCTGTTCGGTAACCGTCGAGTTGAGCCATTTGCACAACTTCGTATACAATGCCTTGACCGGCGATAGCGGCATCGCCATGCACGAGAATTGGAACGATGGCATTTTCAGAGCCGAGGTAGTGATCAATTTTCGCACGAGT
>JBJOIB010000270.1:0-4719 GCA_046047375.1 Bacteroidota bacterium | reverse complement strand
TGTTGTTCTTTTTATCGAGCAGCATCCATTTCCAAAGATCATCTGGACTGAATTCCGGTTCGATGTCGGGAAAATACCCGTCAATGGCCATGATAAGCTCTTGGGCGAGCTCTTGATCAAGACCAGTTTTCTGAACGCTTAAAGACAATGCTATCATCATTCCCCAAGCAATACACTCTCCATGCAGCAGTGGGTCTTCCGAGGTCATGGTAGCTGACTCCAAAGCATGTCCTGACGTGTGGCCCAAATTCAAATACTTCCGCACATTCGTTTCTTTGGGGTCTTGCTGAACAATATTCAGTTTTACGTTCGCTGAATCCCGCATAAGCTCAAAAAGTGCCTGAGCATCAGACGCGTCTGTTTGAAATAAGTTACTCAGCAGGGGTTCTCCGGCAATCAATCCGTGCTTAAGCATCTCTGCAAAGCCTGATCGAAGCTCCCGAGAAGGCAATGTTTCAAGCCAAATGTCTGAAAGCACTGTCATTACGGGCTCGTGAAATGTGCCTATTTGGTTTTTGGCCGACCCCAGGTTAATAGCAGTTTTTCCTCCCAATGCAGCATCGGTCATCGCTAAAACAGTAGTGGGGAGGTTGATGTAAGAAATGCCTCGCTGATACGTCGATGCAATGAATCCACCCAGATCGCAAACAACTCCTCCACCTAAGTTGATGATGGCACTATGTCTATCAGCTCCCAAGTCTTGAAGTGATTGCCAAAGTTGTTGAGCAATCTCTATGGATTTGGCCTCTTCGCCGGCAGGAACTTCTATGATTTCCGGGTTTTTCGGGAAACTAACAAAGTTGATCAGACCCGGGAGGCAATGATTGTGCGTGTTTTCATCTACCAAGATATAATAACCTGAGTGCAGATGTTCATTCAGGTAGGTTTGTAGGTCGTCGAGATTACCAATGATCATGCGGCAAAGGTAGCGAGGAAAACTCTGGGAGCCATCAAAAGTATGGACAACAAAAAACCGGATCTTTTGAATCCGGTTTTTGTGGTACCACCTGGATTCGAACCAGGGACACAAGGATTTTCAGTCCTTTGCTCTACCAACTGAGCTATGGTACCTTTTTGGGTTGGGAGCGCAAAGATACAAAAAAGTTATATCAGTCAAATTTTATTAACGAGAATCTGAATCATTCGCATCAAAAAAACCTTTACGCACTGATAATCAGAGGTATTGGATCATTGAAAAGAGATGTCAACATCACCGAAGCTGCAGTTTACAGAAAATTCGCCGCCTCCAGATCCAACTGTTCCGGAAACGGTGCTGGAATTCATATCTTTTTCCTTGGTGGTTACTTTGATTCCAGAAGGCAAATCAACCGATCCAAAGCTAGCAGAGGCTTCAATGGCGAAGTTGCAACTAGCGTTGAGTCCAATCTCAGCACTTCCGAAAGAGTTGTCTAGGGTAAACTCGCGGCATTGAGGGGTAACCTCTTTGATGTCGATAGAGCTATAGCCTGCATCTATGGATACATTGCCGTTTATTTTGTTGATAGACAGACCTCCGAATTCGATGTTGAAGGTTCCTCCTTGCACTTGTTGTATGAGGCCGGTGTTAGAGTAGCTCATGTTATAGTAGCTATCTGGATGAATAAGCTGTTGGGCAGAGAAATGTCCGTAGCTTAAGTCGATTTTCGCTTTCCCTTCGAAGGCTCCAAAATCCAAGTCGCCAAAGGAATGATCGAGGTCCATTTTTGCTTTTTCAGGTGCATGAACGGTGATATTGATTTCGAAATTACCGTTTTTGTTACGCCAACTGCCGTTTCCGATTTCTGATTGAATTTCGATTTGGTCGCGAGTGCCGCGAATTTCGAGGTTGATGCGGTCGAAAATCTCTTCAGCATCTTTTTCAGATCCTGCGTCAACGATTACTTGAACGAGGATGTCGACTTCGTTTTTATCCCAAGGGATGAGTTTCAGTTTTCCGAAGGAGGTGTGGGTGCTTAGAGAAACATTTGGTGTGGTTTCAAAGCTTTTTTTGAACTCCTTCATGTAATCGGTAGCATTTGCTCCGAAGGTTATGATAAGGAGGAAAGTAAGCAGAAGATTTTTCATGTGTTCTGATTTGAGAGTTGTTGTTCGTGATTTTTGTTCAGGCGGGTAATTAAGAGTATGTTTTCGAGCACTCGGAGGCGATTGCGGTAGTTGTCCATCATCGCGCGTACCACTTTTTCATTTCCGAAATTGGTATTGAGTGCACTTTCCAGTTCGGTGTATTCCACTTCAAGTTGGCGGTAAAGCTTCACTTGTTCAAAAAGTTCGGGCTGTGAGAAGTCAATGCGTTGTTCTTTCTCATCGAGAAGGGTAGAAATGGATTTTTCCATCGCACGCGTCTGAGGCGATACATCGGCGAGTGTTCTTTTCTCATAAGCTTCATTGTCTGAGCGAATGGAGAACGTAACGATCATTAGAATAAGAGCAGCAACGGCAGCAGCGCTTCCAACTAGGTAAAGCAGCCATTTTTTTTGCTTAGGTGCTTCCTGATTGCGCATTTTCAATTGAAACCGCTCTTCATGGCCGTCAGGTATTTCTGGTTCTGCGCGTAGCAGAAGATTGCGAAGTGAGTCAGGCATAGAGTTGAATAAGTAAATTTTTAAGTCGAATCCTTCCCCGGGCGTATTGAGACCTGGCGGTCGATGGTTGGATACCTAAAAGATCCGCAATCTCATCGAATGTCAGTTCTTCAAGCAAATGCAAATTGATGATGATGCGGTACCCTTCTGGCAGTTGTGCCATTGCGGCAAGCACTTGCTCTGTATTGAGGTGATAGTAGCTTTCCGGAGGTGTGTCATCATATTCTTCGGACAAGGGGAAGTCAATTTCCCGTTTTGACCGCAACGCATCAATAGAAGCTCTGAAGGCCATGGATCGCAGCCAGCCTCCAACGGCGCTTGGGTCTAAAAGTGTGTTCAATTTTTCGAATGCCTTTAGGAAAACATCGTGCATCACATCTTCCGCCTCTTGTTTGTTTCCCAGAACGCGATAGGCTGTTTTGAAAACAGCATGGCTGTAAACACGGTAAAAACCAAGGCGGGCCTCAGTGTCTCCGTTGTATATACTATGTAATTCTGATGTTGTCAAAAAAAACGCATTCTTACAAACTTAGACGCAAAAGTTCTGCATTTGCTGCATGTGTTTCATGAAAAAATTACAATGGATTAACACTGTGTTAAAGGTGCGCCGTGCATCGAACAAATTGTTAAAATTATCGACATTTTTTTGCCATTCGTTTGTTTTTTAAGCCCTTTAATTCTTAATTTTGTCGATGCAGAGGTGGTTTGACACCGAAGCCGCCTAACTAGGTGAACTAAATGCTTGCTTTTATGAAAAAACTTTTATGCTGTCTGACGGCGCTTGTACTGCTTTCTGTGCAGTCATTGGCGCAAACTCCATGTGATGGGGTAGGCGTAGAGGTGGAAACATTTGCAGTTCATAACTATCCGAGCGGACACGCTTTGGAGTCGTTGAACGGAATGACCACTTACCGCCTTTACATGACGTTGCCGGGATCTACGGATTTCCTGTCAGCGATTGCCGGATCAACAGATTTCCCTGTTGAGATTTCTACAACCACGTCGTTCTACCAAACACCAGTAGCCAGTGTGCTTACAGGTGCTGAGGTGAACCCTGGTTTTTTCCCTGTTTTCCCAACGTTGCAATACGACTCTTGGGTAACAGTTGGACGTTCTTCTACCGATGAGCCGGGAGGTTCAATCAACACTGTTTCTGGTTTAGTGAACTGGATTACAGCGTTTGAAAGTGGAAACAACATTGTTATCAACGACCTCGTTGGTGGCGGTTGGTTCGCACTCAATGGTGATGTGAACGGTGTTGCTGGTGATGACCTTAAGGTTCTCATCGGTCAGTTCACCACTGACGGAGTGTTAAGCGGACAAGTTTACGCTCAGGTGTTCCCGAATGGTGTGGGTGCTAACGAATTCCGTTGCATGAAGCCGTTCGAATCTGTGATGGAAATCGCAGGTTGTACGAACCCAGAAGCATGTAACTACGACGCTACCGCTACTGAAGACGATGGTTCATGTCAAATAGTGAGCGCTGGTTCTTTGGATATCGCTGGTTTGGGTGAAGCGTGTTCAGGTGACGGAATGTCTGACCTGATCTCCTTCTTCTACGCTGGTGTAGATGCTGAAGGCACAGGAGCAGCTTGGGTTGTTACTGACCTTGCTCTAAACATCCAACAGCTCATTCCAACTTCAGCAAACTCATTCAATAGCATCGATATCGACTTCGAAGGGTATGCCTCAGGTGAATACCTTGTATGGTACGCTACCTTCTTTGATATCATGGGTGCTTCAGTTGGCGCTAACGCCGCTGATTTGATGGGCTGTTTCGATATCGCAGGTCCTTTGAGTGTTTACGTTTCAGCCGCTGGTTGTAACGATCCTCTTGCGTTGAACTACAACGCAGATGCTTGTGGTAACGATGGTTCATGTATGTACACCATGGGTTGTACAAACGAACAAGCTTGCAACTACGATCCAGCAGCTGTAATGGATGACGGTAGCTGTGTATTCGGTGACTGTGACTGTGTAGTTATCTGTCCTGAAGATGCAACCGTTAGCTGCTCTGATGATTTCAGCGTAGAAGCTTTGGGTATGCCTGTAGTAGAAGGTGGATGCGAATACGTGTTCAACTTCTCTGAAACTACTGAAGGTAACTCATGTGACTATACTATTACCCGTACTTGGG
>JBJOIB010000269.1:0-2941 GCA_046047375.1 Bacteroidota bacterium | reverse complement strand
GATGAAGCCACTCCTTGAAATCAGCCATCGCACGACTAAACGCAATTTCACGTGCGCGGTCGTCACGAATTTCTGCTTTTTTGACATAGGTTTTGATGAATTCACCTTTTGTCCCGTAGATGTGGATATGACATTCGTTATTGAACACACGAATGATCTCATCCAGATACTCGTCTTTCGCTGGAACAACCCATCGACCATCTGACTTTTCAGTGCAGAATTTCAACTTTCCGAGTTTTTGCGCTTCCCCAACAGGTACGCTTACGTGGTAGTTTTTAGCATCACCACCTGCTCTGTAAATCAATACTTCTAGGCTTCTCATGATTAGTTTTTTTTACGTCGATGCTAAATGTAATAAGTCAATTATTAGTATAAAAAAAGACTTTATAGAACAGCGGTCAAACTTTATATCTGTAAATGAATAAAGCGAAATCATCCAAGGTCTCGTGTATGAAACCCGATAGTTTATAGCATTCTCATGGTGCGTGGCAGTTATGTAAAGGACAGATATTCAATTAATTGAAAAAAAAAGAGGCGCCTTTTATAGCGCCTCTTCAAAAGGAATGATGTTATAAATTACATCGGATGACAGTGGAAGTGAACGGTTTCCGTTTCAGAGTTACCATCGTGATCAATAAACGCTTCAATGCGAAGCTCCATATCGCTGTGCATTGTAACGTTATTTACCCAGAACCCTTCTACCATAAACATGTCGCCATGATCATGCAAATGGCTCTCCCAAACTACTTCATCGCTGTTGCTGGTATTTACAATAGAGGCTTCGTAGCCGTGCAACTCTGTAGCATAGTCAATATGCACGTTTACCCATACGGTATCTCCTAAATGATAGGTGCCCCCGTCAGTAGGGTTGGTGATGGTGAACTCAACTTTAGGTGCAGGTGTTGGAGTCGGCTCCTCTGTTGTTTCTTCTTTTTTGCATGATGCAAATACTAGGGCTGTTGCTGCAAACATGGCAGCGTATTTTGTGATGTTTTTCATTTTGTGATAAAGTAAATGAGCGAAAACGACATCCAGCTCTCCTGAACTACATGTCCTTCCGCAAGGTTTTGTTTGAGGGGAATTCCAACCTGTGATTGTACTCCCCAGTTTGAGTAATAAACGTCAATGCCAGGTCTAAACTGACTGAGCATGCCGCCGGTTAATTCAACCTCTTCTGAACGAAGAAGGTTAGGGTCGAGAAACGATGCTGAATATCCAACGTGCGCAATGACAGATAGCTCCTCTGTTAAGGTTAGCCATCTCATAGCACGTATCATTCCCTCAGCATGGTTCCCAAATCGGAAGTGTTCCTTGTTTTCACCTGTTCGTGATCCGCTGGATTGAAGCATTAACCCCCAATCGCGCAAGCGAAGCAACGCATTAAAAGCACCATAAAAGTCTGTACTTCCCGTGCCTGGCATGAGGTTAACATTCACCTCTGGTTCATTCCACCGACCAGTGGGAAGTTTAACCCCAGCACCAAAAGCAATCTGGTAACGCAGACTTTCGCCTCCGCTGAATTGGTAGTTCAAACCAGCGCGAATGTCGCCAAGACCAGAGCGCTGCTCAAATACATTGTTCTCTTTTTGCGAATACACATTGTAAGGAACGTGAGCCTGCAACTGCACCCCTTTGAACAAGGTAATGCGCGCCATGGCCTCCATCGTTAAAAAACGATCTTCCCCCACAATGGGTACTTCATCAGTGAATAAAACAGGGTGCGTGCTTGTAAAGGTGCGATGCGCCGCAGTAAATCCAAAGGTCGTTGCACGAAAGTCAGGTAGAACCCCCATGCCAGTTCCCATGGTCGAACATCCGCAAACATCACAAGCAACAACACTTCCTGACAGCCCCAATAAGGCCGCCAATAAAAACAAGTGTTTCATGTGAATGAGTTTCGAAAATGGACAAATGCCTTAGTTTCGAAACGAACACGGTGGTTGGAAAACGTCGCTATGATAATCGAGCGGACAAAATTGATCTTCGAAAACAGGGTATTCCCTGTTCAAAAGAAATTGATCTGATGCCTGTTTTGAAGTGTCAAGAATGAATACTAACTCTTCATATTGAATCTTAGGAGCTTCACCTGGAGCCTGTTCTTGCGTTTTGTCTATTTCTTTTTTCAAAACGCATTTACCCTTACAGCAGTTGTCTTCAACTTCACGTTGCTCACATAACTCGCTCTCAATCATTTGCTTATTCGCGGCATACCATGTTACCGCCGCCAACCGCGCACCGGTTTGCCACAACAGCACAAAGCCTAAACACACAGCGAGTAGCACTCTCATGCAACAAAAGTATAAATATTTGAAGTGTCCTGCAACGAATTGATGATTATCAAAGCGCACGAAAAAGCAATTGATTTTTCTCAGAATTGTCACTTTCTTACCCCCAAAAAATGCGCCTGCTACTGGAATTAGACACTACTTATGTCCGCGTGTGTTGAATTTTTAAATCAATTTTTAACCGTTGGTCATTATTGTATATGGCGCGAAAGTTTGAACACTATCTTCGCACTTCAATCAACAACAATGAAAAACTTAGCGTATTTTATTTTACCGGTGCTCGTGGCATGTTCATCTAATACCGAAAAACAAGTGCAAAGTATTACCTACCCTTCAACACGAAAAGAAGCAGTTGTAGATTCCTTGTGGGGAACCGCCGTTGAAGACCCTTATCGATGGTTAGAAGACGACCGATCGGAAGAAACTGGTGCTTGGGTGAAGGCCCAGAACGCAGTAACCCGTTCATTTCTAGACTCTATCCCGTACAGAAATGACATTCGTGATCGCTTTAAAGAACTTATTAATTACGAACGAGTATCTTCTCCATTCAAAACGGGAAATTGGTATTTCATCTACAAAAACGACGGTTTACAGAACCAGGATGTTATCTATGTCCGTGAAGGCCGTGATGGCGCCGAGCGCGTTTTCATCGATGC